>JARYLT010000062.1 GCA_029907515.1 Spirochaetota bacterium
TGTAAATACGCCTTCTTTCTGGCGCAACTCTTCCATAATCTTACGCAGAGTATCCTTCTGCTCAATAAACCGCAACACCTCTCGCAATGTTTCGGTTTCAACCATATCAGGTATGTGTAAAAGATTTTCAATACCATCAATATAGATTTCCGGCTCCTGCTCATCTTTCAGTGCCAGTTCAGTTATATCCAGCGCTATATCACGCACCTGTGGTTCAATACCAGTTACAGTGCGCAATTGATTAATGAGACTTTGCTTAATTTCAACCAGTGAATAACCTGAAAGCTCCGCAGTAAGGAAGCGGGAATATTTATACAGATCATCCTGATTGACTGGCGATGAAAGCCGTACCTTTTTATGGATAACAATGCCTGTCCTGGTTACGATAATAAACAACACCTCATTGGCTGTAAGCGATATAATTTCAATATGCTTGACAACAGTAAAATCGGGCTTTGGCATAAGCGCAATGCCCGTATATTTTGATATGAGCGATAGCATCCTGACAATAGACATGAATATCTTGTCCAGTTCAATCTCACGGGTCAACAGTTCCTCTCTTACTTCCACGCCGTTTTTTGCCACTGTTTCATAGGTATCCAGAAGCGAATCGACGTAAAACCGGTAGCCCTTATCGGTAGGTATACGCCCTGCCGATGTATGTGGCTGCGATAGGTACCCCATCTGCTCCAGATCAAACATGATGTTACGCATGGTTGCCGGTGAAAGTGAAAACGAATATTTCTGCACAAATGACCGCGAACCTACCGGTTTACCCGTAGATATATACTCATATACGATTGCTTTTAAAACCTGTGCTTCTCGTTCATTTAATTGCTTCAGTATCATTGCACCACCTTCATCTGCAATTATTAGCACTCTATCTATATGAGTGCTAATAATGTACTAAAAAAATTAGCACTCGTCAAGTCATTTTGCTTAAAAATGTTTAAATATCTGGATTTTTTAGTATTTTTGGTTTACTTTTTCTTTTTTTTCTCTTCTTCCTCTTTTTCATCAGCTTCAAGCCGCAACCGGAGCGCCTCAATGGTATTTTTAAGCTTTTCAGCTTCTTCTGATTCGCCAAACAGTATGTTAATCCTGCGCAAAGCTGTTAAAAGCTCAATAGATCGCAGAATATCCTCTGATGATTTTGTTGATATTTCGTATTTGTTACGGTACTGCTTTGCTGCCTCTGACAGGCTCTGTTTACAAAGCTTCAACATCTCCTGGCGATCATAGTAAAATTCTTTACGGGGATCCCTGTATTTCTGCAAATCACTGAAATTGATGAGGTTTTTGGTAATGACAGCTACCCTGCCCTGTAATTCAACAAAGGACCATTTCCATTTAGAGCTTTCACCTAAAGCTTCCATAATCTTTTGCAGTAAGGTATGAAGTTCTTTAATCAAATTAAGAATCTGTGAAGGATTTAATTTTTCTATCGTCAGTAAATATTCTTCATTTTCTTTTAACGGGCGGTCAATGTCCTTGCCAACTATCTCTTCAAATAACTGCAACACTCTGTAAAACTCTTTACGTGCATCGTTTAAAAAACGTTCGTTTTTAATCTTCAGCATATCCAGCGATGCTTTGTTCATATTGAGTAATGTATATATGTATTTTGTATACAGTAAAATAAGCTCAATATTAACATAACCCTTAATATTGGGCATTTTTTTCTTTTTCTGCTCAGTTTCCTTTATCTGTTTGGTCAATTCATCTAATTTTGATTTATACCCTTTAATAAAGTCATTGTACGCTGCTTTCTCGGCTTTTGTGATTGGCATTGATTTTTCCCTCTATGCATAAGTGTCGATAGTTGTTTCTTTTGTCTTCTCAGGTTCTTTTTTAACTTCAGTTTGTACTTTTGGCTCTTCCTGTTGCTGATTATTCACCGAAAAACCTGCAGGAATAACATCTGCACCTGAAATTCGCATTATTTCCATAGTATCCCTCCTCCATTAAGGATGTCATGGGTCTGTCCTAAAAGAGGTCGTTGAGTAAATTTTGCAAACATTATATCGTAATACTCACTCATTTCGATACAATTTTGCCACAAAATCTGGCAAAATTACTCAATGAGCGTTGCAAAATTTGTATTGAAACGACTTTTGGGACACACCCATCTTGCTTTTAATACTTTATAATCTTTGATATAGCCACAGTTTTAGATATCCACATGATTCGTCAATAGATAGCTATAAAGCCTCTTTAACTCATTTACTCTGCGTTCCCTGCGTGCAACACCTCTTGTATACTCTGTCACTAATAATGCTTTAATAAATATCTACATTATACTTATATAAAATATCAAGCAAAAAATAAAGTTGCAATAAATCTAATGTTAATTGACACTATCAATCCATATCTCACAAATATGCAAAAATCAATGGAGGAATCCCTTGCCAAAACGAAGTGATATTAAAAAAGTTATGATAATAGGTTCCGGCCCAATAATTATTGGTCAAGCATGTGAATTTGATTATTCAGGAACGCAGGCATGTAAGGCATTAAAAAAATTAGGTTATGAGATAGTTCTGGTAAACTCAAATCCTGCCACGATAATGACCGACCCTGGAATGGCAGATGTCACCTATATTGAACCTTTAACCATTGAATCCCTTGCAAAAATTATTGAAAAAGAAAAACCTGACGCATTGCTTCCTAACTTAGGTGGTCAGACAGGGCTTAACCTTTCGGCTGAACTGTCCCGACAGGGGATATTGCAAAAATACGGTGTTACCATTATAGGCGTTGAAGTTGATGCTATAGAGCGTGGAGAAGACCGTATTGCATTTAAAAATACCATGAATGCACTGGGCATACCCATGCCTCAAAGTGAACCAGCCTATAGTATTGATGAAGCAAAAAGAATTGCTGACAAATTGGGCTTTCCTCTGGTTATTCGCCCAGCCTATACACTGGGAGGTACCGGTAGTGGTCATGTATATAACATGGAAGAGCTTGAAACCATTGTGTCGCGAGGACTATCGGCCAGTTTGATTGGTCAGGTTCTTGTTGAAGAATCAGTCATTGGCTGGGAAGAACTGGAACTTGAAGTAGTGCGTGATGCAAAGAATCAGATGATTACTGTATGCTTTATTGAAAATGTTGACGCGATGGGCATCCATACTGGTGATTCCTTCTGTACTGCACCAATGCTAACCATAAGCCAGGAAACACAGAAGAAGCTTCAGGAATATTCATACAAAATTGTTGAAGCAATAAAAGTTATAGGCGGCACCAACGTCCAGTTTGCTCACGATCCAAAAACCGGAAGGATTGTGGTCATTGAGATTAATCCTCGCACGTCACGTTCTTCAGCACTAGCGTCAAAGGCAACAGGATTTCCTATAGCATTTGTATCATCACTTCTTGCAGCAGGGTTAACCCTTGATGAAATACCCTACTGGCGTGATGGCACTCTTGATAAATATACGCCTTCAGGGGATTATGTGGTAGTAAAATTTGCACGCTGGGGTTTTGAAAAATTCAAGGGAGTAGAGGATAAGCTTGGCACACAGATGCGTTCTGTAGGCGAAGTTATGAGTATAGGGAAAAACTACAAGGAAGCATTGCAAAAAGCTATCAGGTCCCTTGAAATTGGCCGATACGGACTTGGTTTTGCCAAAAATTACAACAATCTTGACCTTGATGAACTTATCCGTCTTGTCAGCACACCAACCAGTGAACGCCAGTTTATAATGTACGAAGCCCTGAGAAAAGGGGCGGATGTAGATACACTACATGAACGCACCCACATAAAAAAATATTTCATAGAGCAGATGAAAGAACTGGTTGAACTGGAAAACCAGATGCTTGCCTACAAAGGAAAATCACTGCCTGATGCATTGCTCACGACAGCCAAACAGTGGGGATTTGCCGACAGGTATCTTTCAAAAATACTGGACATACCTGAAGATTCAATCCGAAGGCAGAGGGTTAAATTGGGTGTGGTAGAACGCTGGGAACCAGTACCCGTAAGTGGAGTGGAAAATGCTGCATATTACTATTCAACATACAATGCACCGGATAAGGTTGCAGTTTCTAACCGTAAAAAAATTATGGTGTTAGGCGGTGGCCCCAACAGAATCGGCCAGGGTATTGAATTTGATTACTGCTGTGTCCATGCAGCGTTTGCTATCAAAGAAGCTGGTTATGAAGCTATTATTGTAAACTGTAATCCGGAAACAGTTTCTACTGATTATGACACTGCTGACAAACTATACTTTGAACCTCTAACAGTAGAAGATGTGCTGAGTATCTATGATAAAGAAAAACCGGAAGGGGTCATTGTTCAATTTGGTGGTCAAACTCCATTGAATATAGCCGGTGAGCTGGTTAAAGCTGGTGTAAAAATTCTTGGAACATCCGTTGACTCAATTGACCTTGCGGAAGACCGTGACCGTTTCCGCAAAGTGATTAAAACATTAGGCATACCTCAACCAGAATCAGGTATGGCTTCATCGCTTGAAGAAGCTATTGCTATCGCGCAATCAATTGGATATCCTCTTATGGTGCGCCCCTCCTACGTGCTGGGCGGAAGAGCAATGGAGATAGTATATGATGAACATATGCTGAAACAGTATGTTAAGGCTGCAGTTGAAGTAACTCCTGAAAGGCCAATCCTTATAGACAGATTTCTTGATAATGCAATTGAATGTGAAGCTGATGCAATTTCTGATGGCAAAGATGCTTTTGTTCCGGCTGTTATGGAACATATAGAGCTTGCCGGTGTCCATTCAGGTGATTCAGCATGCGCTATTCCTCCCTTCAATATCAGCAAAAAACACCTTACAACAATAGAGGAATATACCAAAAAAATTGCCCTTGAACTCAATGTTGTTGGCCTTTTGAACATACAGTATGCTATTGCCAATGATACAGTGTATATTCTGGAAGCAAATCCCAGAGCTTCCCGTACTGTACCACTTGTTTCAAAAGTGTGTGGCATCCCAATGGCTAAAATTGCAACAAAGATTATGCTGGGCGAAAAACTCAAAACATTTAATCTTAAGAAAATTTCTATCAAGCATTTTGGTGTAAAAGAAGCAGTATTTCCATTTAACATGTTCCCTGAAGTTGACCCGGTACTGGGCCCTGAAATGCGTTCTACCGGTGAGGTGCTGGGTATTGCCAATAACTTTGGCGTTGCCTATTTTAAAGCACAGGATGCAGCTGGTCAACGATTGCCACTGGAAGGAAATGTTCTGATTACGGTTAACCGCAAAGACCGCGAAGGAGCACTTGAAGTTGCAAAAAATTTCCACAAGTTAGGCTTTTCAATTTTTGCAACAGAAGGTACATCGCAGTACCTCAATGAACATGGTATCCCATCCACAATGGTGTTAAAACTTCAGGAAGGAAGACCCAACATCATTGATAAAATTAAAAATAAGGAAATTAATTTAATTATCAATACCCCATATGGACCATCAAGCAAATGGGATGATTCGTACATTCGTAAGGCTGCTATCAGGTACAAGATACCCTATATAACAACTATCGCAGCAGCTAAAGCAGCGGTAAACGGAATTGAAATGCGTAAAAAATATGGGGATGAAACCCCAAAATCATTACAGGAGTACCATGCTGAAATGAAGCTGACATAATTACTATTTAAATTTTTCTATTGACTTTTTTTATTGTATCTATCTAATGACAAAAAAAGATAACCAACCAACTGGGATTATTGTAAAGGCGGTTTCAATAATCAATTGCATTTTTTTTCATAATCTTCTTGACTATTATTTTTAGAGAATCTCATTGTAAGAAAAAATTAATAGATTGTTGCTATAAATAGGGAATGGCATTAAAAACCTATTAATTTTTCAGATAAATCTTTTAAATGATAAGAGAGGCGTACCTTGACACTAAAAAATACTGAAATTCAAAAAGCTGAAGGCAAATTAGGGGTGCTTATCCCCGGGCTTGGTGCTGTTAGCACCACTTTTATTGCAGGTGTAATGCTTATTCGTAAAGGATTAAAGCTTCCCAAAGGCTCTGTAGCAATGATGGGGAAGCTCAGAATAGGTAAAGGTGATGATGCACATTATGTGCCAATCAAAGATTTTGTTCCACTGGCTGATTTAAAAGATATGGAATTTGGCGGATGGGACATTTTTGAAGATAATGCATATGAAGCAGCAGTTAAAGCAGGCGTATTACAGAAGCCGGACCTTGAGCCAATAAAGGAAGAATTATCTTCAGTTAAACCATGGAAAGCAGTTTTTTTTAATAATTATGTGAAGAAGCTTCATGGCACCTGGGTAAAAAAAGCTCCCAGCTACTGGGACTTAGCCCAGATGGTTAAAGAAGACATTCTCAATTTTAAGAAAGAGAAAAATATTTCCCGCATGGTAATGGTGTGGTGTGCCAGCACCGAGATATACCAGGAAATGAAGCCAGGAGTGCATGACACAATTGAAAATTTTGAGAAAGCTCTTAAAGAAAGCAACAAGTACATTGCTCCCAGCATGATATATGCGTATGCAGCACTTGATTTAGGAATACCATTTGCCAATGGTGCTCCAAACCTGTGTAATGAAATACCTGCATTGCGTCAGTTATCTGAAAAGAACAAAGTGCCAATGGGCGGCAGGGATTTCAAGACAGGCCAGACATTAATGAAAACTATTATTGCCCCTGGACTTAAAGCCAGAATGATTGGTGTTGATGGCTGGTATTCAACTAACATTTTAGGTAACCGTGATGGGGAAGTTCTTGATGACCCTGAATCATTCAAAACTAAAGAAGTAAGTAAACTTTCAGTTCTGGATAATATTTTCCAGCCTGATGAATACCCTGCACTGTATGACGGTTATCACCATGTTGTGAGAATTAACTACTACCCACCTCGTGGCGACAATAAGGAAAGTTGGGACAACATTGACATACGCGGCTGGTTAGATTATCCAATGCAGATTAAGGTCAATTTCCTGTGCCGCGACTCAATATTAGCTGCTCCTGTTGTTCTTGATCTTGTACTCTTCTTTGATCTGGCTCAGCGTGCATCAATGTATGGTATTCAGGAATGGCTCTCTTTCTACTGGAAGAGCCCAATGTTTGAACCAGGCGAACAGCCAATCCATGACCTTTTTGTTCAGCTCATGAAATTGAAAAATACATTGCGCTGGTTGATGGATGTTCCTCCAGTAACCTACTTAGGAGCTGAAACATACGACTGATAATTATAATCAAAAGAGGGCTTGCTAAAAGCCCTCTTTTTTAGTATATACTTCAATATATGGAACCAACTGTACTGTTACTGGGTATTAACGCTAAATTCATCCACTCCACTCTATCTCTTTACTATTTAAAACAAATTATTGCATCATACGATTATCATGGGACTATCCTTGAAACTACCATTAATAATCCGGTGCAGGAAACCCTTACCAGTATACACGCCATACAACCTGATGTATGCTGCATAGCTGTATATATATGGAATGCACAATATATTAAAAGGCTTTTACCTTTGTTACATGTTACACTTCCACAATGTAAAATCATATTAGGTGGTCCTGAGGTAAGCTACACCAGTAATGACTGGCTAAAGCAGTTCCCGTTTGTTGACTGTATCATACAGGGACCTGGTGAAAAATCCTTTGAATATTTAGCTAACCACCAATTTAACATATTTGAAAAAATTCTGCATTGCCCAAATTATCATTTTAATGATATCCCTTTTCCGTATACCTCTGAAGATTTGAAACATTTAGCCAATCATTATATTTACTATGAATCCAGCCGCGGATGTCCTTATTCATGCAGTTACTGTATATCATCGCGTGAAGACCAGAAATTGCAGTTTAAAGATATCCAAAAAGTATATGATGAACTTGATGTTCTTTTGCATCATAACGTGCGTATGGTAAAATTTGTTGATAGAACCTTTAACTGCAATCCCACACATTCACGTGCGCTGTTTACATATTTACTTGATCATAATAATGATCATACTAAATTTCATTTTGAAATTCATCCTGACCTTTTATATGATGAAGATTTTGAAATATTAAAACAGGTGCCACCTCAGTATTTCCAGTTTGAAATTGGAATTCAATCCATACATGAAAACACATTGCATGCCATTCAAAGGAAGATGAACTGGGAAAAAGCAAGGGAAAATATCCACAAACTTGTAGAAGTACAAAATATCCACATCCACCTTGATATGATCTGCGGGCTTCCCTACGAAGACATGGAAGGGATTAAGGAAAGTTTTAATGCAATAGTAAGCTTAAAGCCTCATTACTTCCAGATGGGATTTTTGAAGATACTGCCTGGAACAGATATTGATACAAAAAAATATGAGTACGGCATTGAACATGAAGACAATCCACCCTACATGGTAATAAAAAATAAATGGCTTTCACAGGAAGAGATGCAACTTCTTCACCACATTGAACGCGTTGTTGATAGTTTATATAATCATCATTTTAAAACAACATCGCGCATGCTTGCTGACTTCATTGCAAAAAATGATCTGTTTGATTTATATCATGAAATTGCAAACTTTTTTCAGGAACATAACTTTTCATTATATGCAAAAAGCTGGGAATCAATTGCTGCAATACTGCTTGAATTTATTAAACACAGCTACCCTGAATATACTAAGCTTGCCACTGATTGCCTGCGGTGGGACTGGTTTGTTAAATCAAATAATAAATGGATACCACCATTTTTACGAAGCAGTAGCAACCCGAATACTATAAAAGAAATGATTATTCAGCAAAACAGAATATCTAAGCAGGAACTATCGCTTAATAAAACTATAGTTTCTATTAATGACATACAACGTTCACAAATCTTTATAGCCGAAAGTGATAACTTTATGCAGTGGTGCATGAACAACCACCGCTATGCGGTAAAAATTAATGGCAATATACTCCTGATAGATTGATTACACTATTGAAGCACCGCCATCAATTAAGAGTGTTTGCCCGGTAATATATCGCCCTCCATCTGATGCCAGGAAAAGAACAGGGTGTACAACCTCGTCAATTTCGGCAATTCTTCCCATAGGGATATTTTTAACAATCATTTCATGAATGGCGTCATTTGACCAGAATGGCTTGCTGAAATCAGTTCGCACCATTCCGGGTGCAACCGCATTTACCTGTACATTATATGGTGCAAGCTCCAGCGCCAGATTTTTTGTCATCATCTCAATGCCAGCTTTTGCGATGCCATACACATTCATACCTGGTGAAGCTAACCTTCCTGCAATTGATGATATGCTGACAATTTTTCCGCTCTTCTGCTGGCGCATGATTGCACCAACCTTCTTTGACACAAGAAATGTGCCGGTAAGGTTTGAATCAATAATCTTTTGCCATGCCGATAGTTCAACATCAACAAGGCTCCCCGTTGGCAGGTTCATGCCAACATTATTAATTAATATATCAATTTTTGAAAAAGCTTTTACTGTTGTGTCCACCAAGCTATTAACATCCTCTTCTTTAGCAATATGAGCAACACAGGTTACAAGGTTATCACCACCCTTAAGGATTTCTTTTGCTTTATCCAGCCCCTCCTGCTTGCGTGCACAAATCACTACTTTTGCATTCTGGCGTAACAGCTCCTGGGCAATAGCAAGCCCAATACCACGAGTGCCACCGGTTACAATCGCAACCTTGCCATCTAAATTATAAGAAAGCGAACCCATACAAAGCCTCCTTCTGAAATTGAATTTTCAATTTTGTCCTGTATTCCTGTAAAGTTAACGTACATCATACTATACTTTATACATAAAGCACATTGCTGTATTATTGAAACTCTACCAGGACTCCATTATCTAAATAATACATTTTAGTCTTTACAATTTTTACCACCGCTAACGGTTGATCCAGTCCACACCAGTCAGCAATGAGACTATCAGGCCGTATTGAACCTTCACCCACCGGGATGAGCAGTTCAACACTGTCATCATGTATCGTAAACTCTACAACAACATCATCAAAACGTAAATTCTTCAATCCTTTTTTTGTCTTCTTAACTATATCTGTTTTGTTCTTTAATTTGGTGGCAAACATATCATGCAGCCTGCCATCAAGAAAGGTTATACTATAACGGGAATATGCAATGGATTGCAGGGGAAGTGTTGTGTCAGTGTGATGATAGGCTGATATAATTTCAAACCCGTCAGGAAATAATGTTCCAAAATTACGTACTACTGTATCACTGCATTGCTGAAAGAGTTCAACATCAACAAACTCACACTGGCTTTCATAGCCCAGCGGCAATGCAGGTCCGGTAACCAGACGTTCATGTTTATTATATCCCTGCGTATAGGCAACTGGAACCTGGGCCATACGCAGTGCTCGCTTGAAAATTTCCATGCAATCTATGTGCCCTAAAAATTGTGCTTTCCCCTTTTTAGCATACTTCACACGCAGGGTTGCGACGGCTTTATACCGTTTTTCAAATGACCAGGCAGCTTCTTTAAATGCATCTTTATTAAGCTTTACTTTTTTAAAACCAGCAGGAAATGTTTTGCCATCCCAGCTTGAATGCATCTTTTTGTGTATAAGGGAATCGTAGCGGGTTTTAATAATGTGCCAGGGCGATAGTTCCTGTGATTGCCTTTTTTCTAAATAACGGCGCCAGTTACCAGCAGTCTTTTGCAATGCATTGTCCCATATAGTAAAATCAAAATGCTCACCCCATAAATCCAGTCGAGCTCCATTGTGGTATGCTGCAACAAGGGCATTGGAAAGTAAACTATCGCCACGTGCAAACACACCTTCAATTAATGAAGCATAGACATCATGATTTTTTATTGTTACCGATTTTGGTACACTGCGTTTAATTGTGCGTATGACCTCAAGGCAATAGGTTTCATCATACTGTTTTTCATACTGAAACGGCGTATGCGGTTTTGGTACAAACGGCGAGATAGTAACATTATACTGTATTTTTCTATTGATGGAACATGCCTGTTTCATGAATGCAACAATATCGGCTGCTTCATCTACCTGCTCACAGCCAGGCAGGCCAATCATAAAGTATAGCTTTATGCGTTGCCACCCGCGCTGGGACAGCACAGTGATAATATTCATGATTTCTTCAACGGTAAGACGCTTGTACGCCTTATAACGCAGCATATCCGAAGCTGACTCAATAGCAAAGGTCAGCGATGTTTTTTTCAAATCAGATATTGATTCAATAATATCAAGCGTTTGTAAATCCACCCTTAGCGAAGGAAGCGAGATACTAATACCCTGCTCTACCAGTGGTGGAACAATATAGTTCAAAAGCTCAACTATATCAGAATAATCCCCCACACTCAGTGAGTGCAGCGATACGTCGCTAAACCCAGTATGCTGCACGGTATCAAGTATTGTTTCGGCTACTGCCTTAACAGGTACCTTTCGGTAGGGAAGCTCCCAGTAGCCTGCATGGCAAAACTTGCACAGGTTCTTGCATCCTCTGTCCAATTGAATGGAAACCCTGTCCTGCACACTGCGTATGGATGGCACCACTGGTCGTGTAGCTTCATATCCATGAAAATTGTGTGCAACTCTTTTATACACCTCTGGTGCTTTAATTGCTTTTAACGTATGACCTTCATAGGTGAACTCAACATCGCGGCTGCATAACACCCCTTCTATATTTGCCAACTTTGCAAGCACCTCATCTTTTGATAAGCCTTTTGTCTTTTTTTCAATAAGAACGTTTACAATTTCCACTATGGCCTCTTCACCATCACCGGCAAAGACTGCATCAGCAAATGGCAATAGTGGTGCTGGATTGCTTACTGCTTCCCCGCCAATGACTATTAACGGGTAACTATCGCCCCTGTCCTTTGCCAAAAAAGGGATGTTGCCCAGTTCCAGCACCTGAAGTATATTGGTGTACAGTAATTCACATGCTGCATTGAAGCCTACCATGTCAAGCTCATGCAGAGGTGTAAATGTTTCAAGAGTGTACAGTGGTGTCCCCGATTCTTTCAAAACCTTTTCAAAATCACGCTCCACAGCAAACACACGTTCACATGCTGCACCTTTCAGTGCATTGACTGCACTGTACAAAATCTGAATACCGTTATTTGACATGCCAACCTCATACAGGTCGGGGAAACATAGCCCAACCCTGACTGCTGCATCAGGCTTTACAACGGCATTCCATTCACCACCTACATACCGTGCAGGTTTTGAAACATGCGCCACAAGGTTAAAAATCTTTTCTTTATCAATTGCCATGCTGCTACCTTTTATCATGAAGTGCACAGTATTGTGCCAGTGCAATAAAATCCTGTAATGAAAGCTCTTCACCACGTACTTTAGGATCAAAGCCCAATGCGTCAAACGCACTTTCAATAAATGATTCATCATACGTACCATACGGTGAGCGCTTCAACGCTGTTTTTAGCATCTTTCGGCGCGCCCAGAAGGCTGTTGCAACAAGTTGTTCAAATATTTCTTTTTCATTATCCTGCAAGGGTATATCTTTTTTTCGTATCAACTTCACAAATGTTGAATGCACCTTTGGCGCAGGATAAAATGCATGTGGCGGTATATCAAAAAGCTTATGCACATCAAAGTAAAGCTGCACACCCACCGTGAATGCTGAATACATGGCACTCCCTGGCAACGCAATCAGTCGCGCTGCCATCTCCTTTTGGATCAGAAAAAAACATTGCAAAGCAGTATAGTGTTTTGCCACCCTGAAAATAATCTGTGATGACACATTGTAAGGAAGATTGCCAACAATACGAGTACACTCATCAACAGGGGCTACCTTCAAAAAATCATCATGTACGATAGTTACCTGCGTCATTGCAGCAAACTGTTCGGCAAGTATTCGGGAAAACCCAGCATCTATCTCAACACAAATAAGTTTTTTTACAAGCCTGCTTAACGGTGCTGTGAGTATTCCTGGCCCTGGACCTATTTCCAGTATGCAGTCATCAGGCTGGGGACTGATTGCAGTAACTATCGCCTCAATATATTTTTGTGAAATTAAAAAATGCTGCCCGTAAGCCTTGTTGGGCGATAGTCCCGATTCTTTAAGGTATGCAAGGATTTCTTTTTTATTCAATATACTTCTCTTTTTCTTTTCTGAGGCTGATGACACCATTGTCATGCAATTGACGCATTACTCTGACAATATTGTCCCGCGCTTCCTGTATCTCGGACAGGCGCACGGGGCCCATTGCTTCCATTTCCTGCATGATATCGGTTGCGCGGTTTTTGCTCATATTGCGGAAAAACTTGAAACGAATTTCATCACCAGCTCCTTTCAGGGCCTTTGCAATCATATAGTCATTATTGATTTCATCAATAAGTATCCGCATCTCGGTATTGGTGAGGGTAAGAACATTTTCAAAGGTAAAGATGCGACTCCTTATTTCATCAGCAATCTGCGGCATCGTGGTTTCAAAATAATCAATAAGCTGTTTTTCCTGATCGCCACTCAAGTGCGCCATGATATCAATAAGCGCATTGAGTCCTCCCGCTTTAGAACTGGATTGCCCCTGGTAGCGATACTCATCATATTTTTTGCGCAACACCCGTGATATTTCAAGCACCGCATCAGGCGATGTTCGTTCCATCTTAGCCATGCGCAGCGTCACTTCTTTTGCCAAATCTTTAGGAAGCAGTTTAATAACTTCTGCTGCTTTTGCTGCAGGGATGTACGCCAGTGTTACGGCAATAGTCTGAGGATGTTCATTCTGCAAAAATGTAACAATTAACTCAGCATCTATATCATTAAGAAATCCAAATCCTTTTTCTAAATCCTTATGGGTTAGCCGTTTTAAAATGTCCTTTGCTTTATCTTCACCAAACGCTGCATACAGTATTTCTTTGGCAACATTCTGACCGCCAAATGCAACCCCACGCGCTTTTCGCAATTCCAGCAAAAATTGTCCTATGAGTTCTTCTTTTTCTTCAGGTGATAGCACATCTATTTTTGCTATCTCTGCAGCTAATTTATTAACACTTTCTTCATCAAGAAATTTCATTATCTCTGAAGCAACTTCAGGGCCCAGTGCCACTAAAAGCGCTGCTGCCTTTTCAGCACCGTTCATCTGGTCAATTGGTTTCACGTTTGATTACCATAACTTTTTTAAAGTCAATAACATTCTGCGGACACACTTCGGCACATCTTCCGCAATTTATACATAATTCATAATCAATTGTAGCTAAAAAGTTTTCCACCTTGATTGCGGTATCAACATCAGGATTGTCTTTAAATACTTCCTCGCGACATACTTTTTCACATCGCCGGCATGCAGTGCAGCCAACACTGCAACCCAGCTTCATAACCGGTGCCTTCTGCTTATTGCGGCACATCACATAGACGTCTACTGTGTTTTCAAGCAAGCTTATTATATTGCGCGGGCAGGCTTCAACGCAGTTGCCACACCCTGTGCATTTCTCAGCATCAACAAATGGAAGCCCCCTTGCGTCCAGATGAATGGCATCAAATGGACATGCACGTACACAATCACCTAATCCCAAACACCCATATTCACATACCTTAAAGCCACCCATAACAAGCTGAGCAGCCGTACAGCTATGAGGCCCCTGATACATGAACCGGATCTTGGTTTCATTCACGCCACCCTGGCAGTGAACACGGGCAATTCGTTTAACACCAACTTCAGCCTCTATGCCCATAATTTCTGAAATCTTCTTTACACTTTCTGGACCGCCAACAGGGCACATATTTATTGCTGCACCATGTTCAACAATATTGGTAGCATATCCGGCACAACCGGGGAACCCGCATGCACCACAATTTGCACCGGGAAGAGCTTCCATAACCTTCTCTATACGGGGGTCTTTTTCAACTTTTAATAAAACCTTGGCAAGTGACAGTAAAATACCACATGCCAGACTCAATATAGTTATACTGATTATGGACGGTACTGAAGGAAAAAGTATATCCAGCATAGTTAACCTCAGTGTTTCATTGTAAGGTAGCATTGTGTAGTACACTCTAAAAAAAGTCAATACTGTTGCAATTAAAAAATTCTTGCAATAATAGCATTATACCGATAGTATATGTAAAATCAATGAAATAATAACCATTTACTCTATGGCGCCAACAACATCACAGGATATTTTACACGAGATACTATCGGCAATAAATAAAAACCAGGAAGTGGTTTTTGTCAGCTATTCTATCTTGGATGAAACAGAAAAAAATATACAGTATGCATTAAGTAAAATACTGGAAAAGCACAACAAATCAGATCTCTACACGCCTGTGTATTCATCAATCAAGGAGCTGATAGCAAATGCGGTAAAAGCCAATGCCAAATATATTCTTATTGAAGAAGGTGAAATTAAAAACCCTGATGATATTATGGAAGTTGTAACCAAAGTTAGAAATATACTTAATGAAGAATCGCTGCTGATTTATGGTATAAAGGCAAAGCAATATGGATTATCCACCAGGATATATTTAAAACCGCAACCAACACGCATCACCATTGATGTCATTAACAATCTGCCTGTGACCAGGAAGGAACTGGAACGCATGCGGGAACGAATTGAACGCTCTTCAAACTATGATAGCATTGCAGATTTCTACTTAGAGAATCCTGACCCTGCTGCTGAGGGTATGGGTTTGGGGCTTTCCATGGTAGTGGTTCTTTTAAAAAGTGTTGGGATACCATATACTAATTTTACATTATATACCGATTTTAAAACAAAAACAATTGCCCGTATTATTGTACCTTTAATGTAGGATAAAAAATAGGATCCTTCACCAAGTACTTTAATTACTGTCCCGCCAGTTTTGGTTTGGCCTCTAAATAAGACATTATCATTTTCATACAGGTTTTTGCAAGGTGGTCTATGTTGTAAAGCTCGTGATTAAATGTCCACTGTATCGCAACATTCATAACCATTGCCACAATAGCATGTGCAGCTAACCTGGCGTCAACTGGCTTAAAAACCCCCTGGTGTATACCATCTTCAATAACCTTTACTATTTCATCGCACAACTGTTTGTAGATATCAGTATTTATATGTTTAACTCGTTCATTAATGGGAATCTGTGCCCAGAAATCAACCAGCACCGTGTAAAATGCAGGATGACGTTTTGCTGTCACAATAAAAGCAATGACGATAGCTCGCATACGGCGTTCGGGTGTGCGGTACTTTGCAGCCCGCTTGTTAATATTTTTTTTAATGATAATATAAATCTGTTCCAGCAAATAGATGAGTATATCTTCTTTAGATTTGAAATAGTGCAGCACACCACCTTTTGACAATCCCGCATTTTTTGCAATGTCATCCAATGTGAAGTTATTATACCCTTTTGCAGAAATAGCTTCATATGCTGCTGTTATTATCTGCGTTTTTCTTTGCTCCTCTTTTTCCGCCCGTGCTTCCGGTTTTAATCGTGGCATGTAGTTTTCCTCTTACTCTATATTCAATTCTGGTACATAACAATGCACAACAAATCAAAATTAATGTTTATACAAGTATGGCTATTTTTTATAAGTTTGTAAAGTTTTTTTCGCAAATCTAAAAAAAAATCATATTTTTTTATAAAACCTTCCACGAGCTTCATCAAAATACTCAACAACACCCTGCTTCACCATGTCATCAAGTATCTGCTGCACCACAAGTTTGTCTTTTCCCAGTGAATAGGCTAAATCATCAACAGTGGAAGGCCTTCGTTCAATGGTGGACAGTATCATTTCTTTTAATGGCAGCTTTAACTCAAGCAACCGGTACTCAGGTGTGCCTGGAATATCAACCGGTAGTGGTGCAAATACTGACGCATACTGTTCCAGCGTTTCCATGGAAGCTCTCTGTACCCATTCTTCTGTTCCAGGTCTATCCAGATAGTTAAGCTGTATCCGGTGCGGATGTATACTGCGTGCAACCTTTGCCAGTGCTTCTAATTCTGATGGCAAGTCATTAATACCCGGCACAATAAAAATTTCCAGAATCAAAAGCCCTGTAAATTCTTTTCTGAACCGGGCAATCCCATCAATAATCTTTTGCAAAGACAGGTGCTTATGCGGTCTGCATATTTTTTTAAATGCGTGCTCTGTTGCAGCATCCAGTGAAGGAATAACAATATCAGCATGATACAGGCGCTCTCTTACTTCACGATTCCACAGCAGCGTTCCATTGGTAAGCACAGCTATTGTGTAGCGATAGTTACTTTTTATATGATCTATGATGGTGCCTATGCCACTGTGTAACGTTGGCTCACCAGAGCCTGAAAAGGTGATGACATCCAGTGCAAGATTGCCCTTAAGGAGTGTATCTAATTCCTGTATGACTTTTTCAGTGGGCACATACTCTTTTATGTCATCAGTAAGTACTGTGGTTTTTCCACACTCACAGTACACACAGTTGAGTGTGCAGGTTTTATGCGGCACAAGGTCAACCCCAAGCGATACCCCTAACCTTCGCGACTGCACCGGTCCAAAGCAGTATTTTAGTGATTTTTTATTCATAGTAATTTTAATTGTAGCACAGAAGACAATACTTCCCAATGTTACTGGACGTTCTCATTAAACCGTTTCCATGGATCACGTATCAATTCATTTTCTGCCCACTCTTTTGGAAACGTATATCCAGGCCCCTGAATTAAACTTTGTATTTCCCAGATTTTATTTCCTTTTGCATTGAAATATATCCTGTGTTCTATTTTTGTTCCATTGATGGCTCCACCTGTAATATACACAAACCTCAATACCTGTTTACTGTCATAATAATAGCTAAATAACAGGCTTGAATCATCCGATCCAGCTTCTTCACTATATTTCCTTACTTTCTTATATGTATCATAATATATTTTTTTTAGTGTAGGAACATAAGGCATTGAATATTCATATTCTTTTTTTTCTTCAATAAGATCCTTGTTTTTAATCTTTGCTTCAATTTCATTATATATGGCTCTTATTTCTTTTATTGCAGGATGATATAACCAGTTTGATGTATTAATTGTGTTACTGTCTGAAGCTATTGTTGGAATTGATAAAACAAGAAATACGCAGATGAATAATATTTTTGCTTTCATACTGTAACTCCTTTTTATCATAAAATATTTTTTAAATAAATTGCTCATTGCATTAACCACAGTAATATCACCAATTGCAAGCATAATGTGGGTATAACTATCATATCAATATATAGTGAATCAAATGATTGGGGAACAATGCTTGTTATTGCTATTTTTTTATCCTCTTCTATGTTGCATGGTGCAGGTCGCTTTCTACCTGTGTCAATAAATCCATTATATTTTTTTATTCAGTTGGTTCCATATTATGTAATTTTGGCAATTGCACTATAAGCTTAGCAAGCTCTTCTTCTTTTAGCTTGCTTACTTTGGGAAACACAGCCCTGTCTATCTCTATAATCGTGTTACACCGCTATTACTCCCCTCTCCGTGTCCCTCCGTGTTCTCCGTGGTGAGTCTTAATTTTTTAACCACAGAGGACACAGAGGAGCACAGAGGTTTTTATAACAAATCTTCCCAAAACTTATGTATTCCCCTCTCCGTGTCTCTCCGTGTTCTCTGTGGTGAGATAAATATTTTAACCACAGAGGGCACAGAGATGCACAGAGGTTTTTTACCTAACACTCCCCCCACACCCTGTCAATCACCCGCTTTATCTTCTCCTCGTAGGTTTTCACCATCTCCCGGAGGCTGTTTATCACCTTCCGCTCGGATTCGATTTTAGGGACGATGCATTGATGGGCATCAAGGGGCGGAAGGGGTATAATTGTCTGTTTGTCTTTTATTTTTGTTTTTGTACATACACCTTTTAAAAAGTAAGCATTTGAAGCATATAGGTCTTATGGGTTTACATATCAATGAACAAAAGTCTATTAATGCAAAAAGCAATTCAGCTTTTTTATGGGAACTAAATAGTTGTTCTGATAATCCAACTATTTTTTTCTTTCTTCGTACTTCGCCTTCAAGATCAAGATTAAAAAATCTATTTAATAATCTTGCAATATTTGAATCAACCACAGGGTAGATTTTATTAAAACATACAACCATAATTGCACCTGCTATATAATCTCCCACGCCTGGAATTTTTAAAATATCTTCAGGATTGGCCGGTATATTACCGTTGTATTTCTCAACAATGTAATTTGCAGATGTTATGAAATGCTGTGCACGCCAGTGAAGTCCAAGATGTTCTGTGACCTTTATAATTTCATTGAGTTCTACACTGGCAAGGGATTTTACATCTGGATACTTTTTTATAAATTCTTTATAAACTGGTGCAACCTGTTCTGCTTTCGTTCTATGAAGCATGAATTCTGCAATCATAATTCTGTATGGGGCTTTTGTATGCCTCCATGGAAAATCCCTCCCATTTATTCTGTACCATTTGAATAATTTATTTCTTATGTAACTTAAACTATCCTGCATGGGTTATGCCCGGTCTGTTTATATGTCCGGCAATTTTTGATTGAATGTCAACTACCAGTTCTTTTCTGAAGCGATATAATGAAGTTTTATCATTGAGACTATTAAAGGTAATAGAAGAAAGATAACGCATGTCAAAAACAAAAAAACATAACTGGTCGTTAATTAAAAACAATGGAGTTTTATAAATATACTGAGCTTCTTTTTTTATCATATTTCCATACTGTTCTGGCCATATAATACCCGGTAAAATTCTATGAAATTTCCATTTTTTCTGTGCGTAATCACAATATGGGGAGACTTCAAGGATTATATGATTTTCCTGTTTATTTAATTCTTCCGTTATATTATTGTTATTACACAAATTATTTATATTACATTTAATTGAAAACTCATTTTTATAAATGTTGCCCGGGATAACAGAATTATTCTGTTCATTAGCAATCAACAATCTTCTATTCAATTCTCCTTTTATTTTGTTTATATTATTTAAATTAACAGTTTGATTATTAATAATGGATGATGTATTATTTTTAGTATTCTGTATCCTGTTTTCAATAATGTCCAGCAGCAAATTATTAATGGCAAGCATTGCAGTTAAGCCAAAATTATTATCTGCCTGTTGACCTGCGTATGCTTCAGCAAGCATTCTTAATACTTCATTTATGTTTTGATTCCAGTTATCATCCCGTGTAATAATGGAACTTATTTCATTAACAGTTCTACCTGCGGACTCATGAACAATATTTTCCCACTCAAGAAAAAATTTGAATGCACCAAAATTATTTATTTCATTAATTAAATTACTGTTTATTATACTTAAATCATATTCACCATTTTTATTTTTACATTTAGCTTTCTCAAGATTTAAAAAAAGAAGTGGTGCAGGTAATGATTTTTCGTTTTTTATATCAGGAATTAGTTCATCATGTTTTGTCCAGGCAATTATTATATAAAGATCCGGCTTATCTCCAATAACTTTTTTTATTACATTAAAAAGAGCTGAAAGTTTTGTTTTTTCATTCTGAACACCTTCCATACCTTCGAGTTGAATATCAAGAAATATAATACGCACGTTATCAACTGGTTTTTCTGGAAGATTATCTTTATTTCCATCAAAATAAGTAAAAGGAATACAATGCCTGGATAGTAAATTCATTAATGGCATTGCTTCTTCTATATTATCATCAATTATTACCACCCTGCCATTTAAGGGAAATACAAATCCACTTTCCTGAGTTGAATTTTTGCCTATTTCCATACTTGCTCCTTTTTAAAAGATAAAACAACTATCGCTCCTTTTTTAAATTCTTTGGGAACGTCATAATCTTTATAATTACTTTCATCCGGAAATAACAATTTACCCTGATGTGCCAGCATAACCTCGCTCACAATATGAAGCCCGAGTCCCATACCATCTGGTTTAGCAGAAACAAATGGTTTAACTATTTCCTCAGCTGGCAAAGCAAAACCGCAACCATTATCAGCAATGACAATGGAAATGTGTTCTTTCGGATATTCAACAAGATTTATAAATATCTTTTTTCTTTTCTCTGTCCCCTTTTTGCTATAATCAAGCCACCATATGGAGTTATCAATAATATTCATCAGACTGTTTAAAAGAAGATTCCTGACAACAGAAACTTCTATATCCCCTCTGAAGGTTTGATACTTTTTTATAATTTCGATTTTATGATATTCCAGTCTGTATTCCATATTGAATATTGCCTGGTCAATAATTTTTATAATATTTTCTTTTTTCATTCCTCTACTTCTAATAAGAGCAGAATAACCTTCAATTAAATTTGATAAATGTTTTACAAGTGTTTTAATTCTATCATCCGTAATTTCTTTATCGATAAGAATTTTCAGTTCTGATATAATTTTCTCCATTTCATGAACAACAACAGAAAGGCTCTGGCAGTCCTCACCATTTCGCTCGTCATGCAGACC
>JARYLT010000063.1 GCA_029907515.1 Spirochaetota bacterium
CCTTCCCTATATCCTTTCTTCAGTAAATATAACTAAAAAAGAATTTATATCAAGTAATAACCAATATACGATGACAGGATGCTATGTCATTCTGACGAAGCCTTGCCCTGAGCCTGTCGAAGGGGAAGAATCTCTGTTAGCATACGTGTTTGATGTATAATGAAATAATTTATTTCTATTGCATAGGGAGTTAATCATGAAAAAATTACTCATTTGTATTCTGATGATTATTGTATCAGTAACTATCGCATGTAAACAAAATAATAATGATGTACAAACACAGCAAAACACAGCAGTAGAAACTGATATAATGGCCGAAACACAGGATAAAGCTATAGTAACATTTGTTGAAATAGGCTCGGTTAATTGTATTCCATGCCGTATGATGCAACCAGTTATGAAAAAAGTTGAGGAAAAGTACGGCAGCAAAGTAAAGATTGTTTTTTATGATGTATGGACACAGGAAGGTGCTCCGTATGCTCAAAAATTTGGCATACGAGTGATTCCAACACAGGTGTTTCTGGACAAAAATGGCAAAGAATTTTTTCGCCATGAAGGCTATTTTCCTTTTGAGGCTATAGATGAGTTATTGCAAAAGCAGGGGTTAAAGCCATGATGGAACTTTTTACATGGCTTACCAATGCATTGTATGACACTGTATGGATTGCCATTACCGCTTCATTTGTATGGGGAGTATTATCAATACTGCTATCGCCATGTCACCTGGCAAGTATCCCGCTTATTATTGGATTTATTGATGATCAGGGAATCAGAACAACAGCACGGGCATTTGTGGTTTCACTCATGTTCTCAATGGGAATACTTATCACCATTGCACTTATTGGTGTGGGTACTGCTTTTGCTGGCAGGATGATGGGCGACGTTGGTGTATGGGGCAATGTATTTGTGGCATGTATTTTTTTCATCATTGGGTTGCATTTACTGGAGTTTATTAATATACCATTTTTACAAAAAAGCGCAAATCCAGCAATTAGTAAAAAAGGTTTGTGGGCTGCCTTTATATTAGGACTTTTGTTTGGCATTGCGCTGGGGCCCTGCACTTTTGCCTATATGGCACCAATGCTGGGCGTTGCGTTTCAGGTAGCATCAACAAAGCTTTTATTTGCGATAGCTCTGGTAATCATGTATGCAATTGGTCATTGCAGTGTAATAGTTGTTGCAGGAACATCGTATGAAGTGGTACAGCGTTACCTTAACTGGAATGAACGTTCAAAAGGTGCCTTGATTGTTAAAAAAGCATGTGGAGTGCTGGTTATTGCTGGTGGAGTATATTTAATCATTAATGTTTTATAATGTAAGGAAAAAAAATTGATTTAAAAGTAATATGTGGTACGTTTGATATATGAATATTTGTTCATATATTGATATATACAGGCAACATGGACTATCAGTATGATAACACAGGTTAAAGTATCAACCATATTTAAAATGCTTTCTGATACTAACAGGCTAAGAATAATAAATCTACTTATGCAGAAAGAATTATGTGTGTGCCATATGGCTGAGTTGCTTGGAATAACGCAAACCAACGTATCTCATCACTTAGCAAAGCTCCATGCAGCCAGCGTGGTACACTATCGGAAAGATGGGCAATGGATATATTATAGCCTTAGTGAAGATTTTGTTAAGGATAATCATCAATTATTTGAGTATCTTACACAGGTGTTTTCATTGGAATCAGTATATAAGGATGATATAAAAACACTGCATACAATGGGTGATTCCCATTGTAGGGCATAAAGCTTAAAGGGTATTATTTTTTAAATAAGGAGGAATTATTTCAATGCCAGCGTATGAATATCGTTGTGATGACTGTAATGAAACATTTACTGTCATTGCCTCTATGAGTGAAAAGGAAAAAGGGTTGCAGGTGGTATGCAAAATATGTGGAAGCAGCAATGTACGGCAGGTATATTCAAGTATTTCTGTTGGTGCAAAGAATAAGGATCTCCCCATTATTGGCGGTGGTTGTTCCTGTGGAGGAGCATGTTGATCATGCAAATAAATTACTGTGAAAAGAATTAATAACCACAACATGTGTTTTGAATTACACTGTAGTTAAAATTTAAAATTTATCTGGAGGCAACAATGTTTAGCAAAGTACTATTTGCTTCTGATCTGTCAGAAGCATCCACTCATGTCATTGAATGCATTAAAGATTTAAAAGTGTATGGAACTAAAGAAATAATTTTATTTCACGCATTAGGAATTAAATATCTAGAAGATTTACGGTATTCTCTGGTAAAAGAAGCTGAACCGGTACTACAAAAACAAAAAGCAATGCTTGAACGCTATGGGTATTCGGTAACAGTGCATATTGCAAATGATGGTGTATCGTATGAATTGTGGAAATTTGCTAAGCAAGAAAATGTTTCAATGGTTGTAATCGGAACGCATGGGCGCAGTTTGGCGTTTGATGTATCGTTAGGTGGCACTGCACATAAAATAATACATGATATATCAAAACCACTTCTTATTGTACGTTTGCGTTCTGATGATAAAGCAATGCCGGTATGTCAGGCCGCATGTATTGATATTGATAAGCCCTTGCTTTTTACAACAGATTTTTCGGATACTGCTGAGCTTGCATTTACTTATGTTGAAAAGATGGTAGAAAGTGGTATTAAACATGTAGTGCTCATGCATGTACAGGATAAAACAAGGATTGAAAAATATTTAAAAGATAAACTTAATGAATTTAATACAATTGATACTGAAAGGCTTGAAATGTTGAAAGACAGGCTGGTGAAAAAAGGTGTAAAAAACGTTGATTGTATTTTAAAATATGGAATACCGGTAGAAGAGATTATCAATGAGTCCAGAAACAGGGATTATTCATTGATAATTATGGGAGCGTTAGGTCGAAGCCTTGTGAAGGATGTGTTTATTGGTAGTGTAAGCTGGAATGTTGTACGTAATGCTTCTCAACCGGTATTGTTAATACCACCTTTAAAATAAAACAATCAGTAATACTAAGTAATGTGAATTATTACTGAGTGAAATAATTATTACATAAAAGAGGTATAACTATGGCTGATAGTGTAGCAAAAAAGCTTTCATTTGTTGACCGGTATTTAACATTATGGATATTTTTAGCAATAGCACTGGGTGTTGCTATAGGGTATTATTTGCCTGGCGTAAAAGGCTTCATTAATACGTTGCAGGTTGGGACTACCAATATTCCCATTGCCATAGGGCTTATCCTCATGATGTATCCGCCTCTTGCTAAGGTTAAATATGAGGAAATGGGAAAAATCTTTCAGAATAAAAAATTGCTGGTAGTTTCATTGCTGATGAACTGGGTGATTGGCCCAATTGTCATGTTTGTACTGGCAGTTCTGCTTTTGCGCTCATATCCTGAATATATGATTGGTGTTATACTGGTTGGGCTTGCACGGTGTATTGCAATGGTAATTGTGTGGAATGAGCTTGCTGGCGGTGATCGTGAACTTGCTGTTGGTATGGTTGCGTTTAATGCGGTATTTCAGGTTTTATTTTATGCAGTGTATATCTATTTGTTTATAACTCTGGCACTTAACTGGTTTGGTCTGGTTAAGGGTCTGAATATCTCAGTTTCTATGTCTGAGTCAGCTAAAACGGTATTCATATATTTAGGCATACCATTTCTTGGTGGTGTAATCACACGCTTTGGTTTGATTGCACTCAAAGGGAAGCAGTGGTATGAAACTCAATTTATTCCTAAAATAAGCCCCATTACATTAATTGCACTGCTCTTTACAATTATTATCATGTTTTCAATGCAAGGAAATAAGATTATTGAGCGCCCACAGGATGTTGTTATAGCAGCGTTCCCAATGCTTATATACTTTGTGTTAATGTGGTTTGTCACATTCTATATTGTGCGGCGTATTACCGGCGATTATGCAAAAACAACTGCTGTGGCATTCACAGCCGGTTCCAATGACTTTGAACTGGCAATAGCAGTTGCCATTGCTATATTTGGTATTAATTCCGGCCAGGCATTTGCAACGGTTATTGGTCCGCTTGTTGAAGTACCCGTGTTGATTGGCCTTGTCAACGTGGCTCTGGCATTTAAAAAACGATATTTTTAGAGCTTGTTTCAGTAGATACACATATGCGTTTTGAATGGATGGGCAGGCAGGAAAGTCAATATGTAGCTGATTCTATTGGTCAGGTATATATTGAGCTTTCCACTGCCTGCAATTTATCGTGTGCTATCTGTGTACGTCATTCCATTAAAGATTTTAAAAATACCCATTTTACTAAAAAGCTACTTAACAGGCTGGTGAGTCAATTACAGGAACTATCGAACCTTAACCGTATTGTTTTGTTGGGATTTGGTGAGGCTCTTTGTAATCCCGATATACAATGGCATCTGCGACAATTGAGTACACTGAATGTGCCGATAGTACTTGTTACCAATGGTTTGCTTATTACACAGCATGTAGCTGAATTAGTTGTTTCTTTGCCTCTTGAAGCAGTCTATATATCCATTGATGATCCTGCTGGAGTTAAACCCACTATACGCAAAGGTAGTGATGTGCATATACCATTGCAGGCAATAACATTGCTTAAAGAAACAAAACATAGCATAAAAGCACAAAAGCCGATAGTAGGTGTGGAAACTGTTGTTACACAGCACAACATTAACAGTGTTGTTGATATTATTACGATGGCAAAACAGGCAGGGGCAGATCATTGTATTGTAAGTCACGTATTTCCATATAGCAGTGATATGAGTAATGCAATAGCTTATTCATTTGATGGAAAGTATGATGGATTAAAACAGGCACGGAAATTATTTTTACATGATACCACTGTCACCATTGCAGGAAGCAATGCATCAACATTGCGCAGTTGCCCTTTCATTGAAAAAGGGACAGTGTTTATCAATGTTGAAGGATACATCTCTCCCTGTCCTGAGCTTGCCTATACACACCTGGCTTACTATTTTGGTAATCCGCGCACACACATGCAGCATAGATTTGGGAATATTCTAAAAAATAATATTGCAGCTATATGGGAAAGTGCAGAGTTTGTCAGTTTCAGGGATACATTCAGGTATTTTGAATTTCCTGATTGCACATTGTGTGTGGAACCTGATATGTGCTACCACCGCACTGTGGAGCACAAGGATTGTTACTGGAATACTTCGCCGTGTGGCGAGTGCCTGTGGGCAAAAGGTATTGTACTGTGTCCATAATAGGTATCATTAAGTTCCCCCAAAACGCAGTACCGAAATGCAAGTATTATAAAATCAACTAGAGTTGTATTTAATATTTGTGGGAATAAATACAGGCTGGTTGTAATAATACATCATAAAGCGCAAAATGTGTTTATAAGATTCATTGGAACACATGAAGAATACAATAAGGTTAATGTTGAGGAAATATAATGATACAGATTAAACCAATAAAAAATTAAAAAGATTATAAGCTGGCACTAAAAAAGATTGAGCAACTGTTGGATGCAAAACCAGGTAGTCCGGAAATGGATGAGATAGAAATATTATCAATCCTTATTGAAAAATATGAGGAAGAGCATTTCCCAATTGCTGATTCTGATCCGGTTGAAGCAATAAAATTTAGGATGGAATAGTTGGGACTTACACGTAATGGCTTTATTTAATTCTGGGTAGCAAATCACATGTATTGGAAGTTTTGAAAGGCAAACAACATCTTTCATTGAATATGATTCGACGATTACATTATGCGCTTAACATACCTGCGGAAGTGCTAATTAAAAATAGAAAATCTAAACAATCAAAGCAGTTCAGAATAAAATTATAATCACCACAGGGGAGTATGCATATTCTCCCCTGTGGTGATATGATAATATATTTTTTACAAGAAGCTTGTGACAGAGAAATTGACGTACAATTTTCTATCAGGAGTATCTGTTAGGTCTTTATCATATTGGGTATACACAGGAATTGAAACGGAAGCCTTTAGTGCAATAATAGAATAAACTCTATAGAGAGCACCAACGATTACATCGGAAGCTTTTACTGAATCATTTAATTCCATCCAGGATGTTGTTCCGGATAACTGTATTTTACTTTCTTTTACATCTATGTAATTAATTTTTACAAATCCTTTAATAAATTCCCATGTGTACTCAAATCCAGCTAATGCACCATATACATTGCCTCTATCAAGCTCATTGGAATTAATGGTTGCATTTTCATACATTATACCCAGTGCACTACCATATAAACGCAATGGGGAATCAGGCAATGAATAAGAAAAAGACTGAGAAATGGAATATGAACGGGAACCATTACCCAATGGAATTAATGTTGAACTGAAACTTGCTTCATCTACAACCTTTTTTTCAGCATCTCCTGTTGGAAACGTTATGGCAATTGATGTTATGCTGTCAAAGTCTTTTGAAAAGGAATACAAATATGCTGCACCTGTTTTAATATCTCCCAGGCCATTGGCTTTGGATGTTACATCAGTCCATTTATTTTTAATTTCTCTATAAACATAGGGGATAGTAACTTCAAGTTTGAGCTTTGACCACAATGTATATGATACAGGAAGAGAATATATTTTGGTGTAGTCAGAATAATGTGTTGCAATGCCAACACTTGTTGTTTTTCCCAGTTCCAGTAAATCGTGAGGTATAAGGACAACATCATTACTAATAATTGAATCAATCACAACTGTATCAGCTTTGTACATGGTGACTTCGGTTGCACCTTCATTTTCAGGCATAACATATTCTTGTGCATGCAAAAATGTGATAGGTACCAGTAAACTGATAACAATAGTCAAAAGTAATAAAAAATGAAGTTTGGGTTTAATCATCTTGTATTCTCCTTAAAATTAATTTTAGCAAAAATAATGTTTAATGCCTTTCTGTCAATATAATAGTTGATAAAGATTATAAAATATTTTGAATGAAAATTTGAAAAATAGAATGTACGAACAAGGTGATTATAAAAGGTTATGTTTACACATTAGGAAATTTTTAATTTCTTTACAAAATATTCATATGGTATAATGAAAAATTGCTATATAATTAGTATAAAGTTTGATTCATAATTACCTGTGATTTAATTAATTTTTTACGAAATTTTTCATGGATGTGCTTGTAACTATTTAAAGTGATGATAAAATGGAAAAATTAATTATCCTTAACTACTATTGTGTTGGGTAGAATTGAGTCAAGATCTGATGTGACAATATATCCCATACAGGGTGTGTAAAGACACCTGCTGGATTTTTTTAAAGGAGATACTATGCAGAAAAAAATTTCTATTCTGTTTCTTTGTACGGGCAATTCATGCCGAAGTCAGATGGCTGAAGGTTTTGCAAATGCTTTGCGCGGGGATATTATTGAGGCATATTCTGCTGGCATTGAACCAAAAGGCCTTGACCCAAATGCATTAGTTGTTATGCGAGAAGCAGGTGTGGATATATCACACCACACTTCAAAGCATGTGAATGATCTTAAAGATAAGCAGTTTGATTACGTTATAACAGTGTGTGGACATGCCAATGAAAATTGCCCGCTGTTTCCTGGTAAAACAAAGGTATTGCACCGAGGTTTTGAAGATCCGCCACAATTAGCAAAGGAAGCAAAGACGCCTGAAGAAGCATTGCAACATTACAGGAGAGTACGTGACCAGATAAAAGAGTTTATTCTTGAGCTTCCAGGATGGCTTGAAAAGGAGCAGACTGAATTTTTTATACATTAGTTTGTCATCATACTTCTATTACGATGACACATATATCATCATTGATGAACTCACTGGTAATATGGCTGTTTAGATATTCTTCAATTGTATGTATCAATTCATTACCAGAGAGTTTGTAATGTTTCTTTACTATGTCAAACAATGTACTGCTACCAATATTGCTTTTAGTAATTGGATTATACAGTTCAATCACGCCATCAGTATACAGTACTATCTTTGAATTTTTTTTTAGTTTTATTGTTGAAACCGCATAATATTTGCCTTTCTTAAGAAGATCCCTTTTCTTTAAAATACCAATGGGGAATGGTTTTCCTGTTTTTGGAAGTTCAATAAGGGTGCCATCTTCATGAATAATGACAGGTGGATAATGAGCAGCATTGCTATAGGTTAATTCTCTTTTGTTAAAGTCAATGATGCAATAGAGTGCTGTGACAAAGTTTGATCCAATGGTGTCAGTTAGATATTCATTGAGA
The DNA here is from genome assembly GCA_029907515.1 of Spirochaetota bacterium. Lineage (GTDB taxonomy): Bacteria > Spirochaetota > UBA4802 > UBA4802 > UB4802 > UBA4802. The sequence goes on from JARYLT010000063.1 coordinate 8,182, forward strand.
TAGTAGAGTAATTTGTCAGGTTTTAAATAATATTTTTTCCCAACTATAAGATAATGTTTCAGCAATGCAGTAATAAATGCAGATGAAATACCATGCCCTGTAACATCGCTTAAGAAAATACCAATCCTGTTCTTTGTTTTATCCAGAGAAATAAAATCATAAAAATCTCCACCTAAACTGTAATATGGTCTGTAATACAGCGAAATTTTAGAAGTAGGTGAATTCAGTGGCATTATAAAACGGTGTAATTGTGATGCAAAGGTCAATTCCTTTTCCATGGTAAATTTGTATCTGCTTAGTATTTCTTCATTTGCTTCAAGTTTGTTATTCAGCATGAAATCCTTAAAATTCCTTTGCTCGGTTATGAATGCTAAAAGGCTCAAGAAAAAAGCTGTTGCAATTGGGTTTGAAAGTGTTGTCCACTCGTTTGTAGTCAATTGTGCTTTCATCGCAATGATAAAAATAAAAAGTGATAATGGTATAAGTAGCAATAAAGGCATATACCGTAAAGCGCCCGATGAAATGAGGAATGTAACTATAAAAACAGTTTGAATTCCGGCTGAAACATTGGATACATAGTAGTCAGGATGTATAGGATTGATGAAGATATGATAAGCTATTCCTAGAATCATAATAATACCTGATGCAAGAACAATTGTGTACAGGGGAATTACATAATGTATGTATTGTTTAAGAATTGTTAATGATAGTATAAAGTATATACTACACATAATTATGGGAAGTAACCTATACCACAGTGTGAAATCAAAATGTAAAATATATATATCCTGGTACAAAAATAACGCAATGACAATAGCAACGGCTGGAGATGTAATTTTGCTTATTGTTAATGTTTTGTAACTTTGATTAATGTAATATTGTTGTTTTAAATCTTCAGTTTTCATATACCATTACATATAATTCCTTGCATAATTATACGATATAATAATTACATGATAGTGTCAATACAAACATTTCATGGTTAAGTAACATAAAGTTTCACACGAAAAAGAGAGATTTTACATGCAAGCAAGATCCCGAACCTTTCATTTCAATTAATCTCTTGACAAAAATATGTATGATTGTATTACATAATATAAGACTGCTATCATGAACTATCGCCACCATTAAACAGGAGGTAGGTATGCCGCTTAATGAAAAAGTCATTGGTAAAAAATACAAATCTGATCCTGTAAAAATATCGCAGCATGAAAGTATCTATTATGCCCTTGCCTATAATGAAGACAATGACGCCTATTTTGATAATCGAAGACCTGGCGGGATTATTGCACCGCCCATGTATGCGGTTTTCTACGGGGCTGGTCCCACTGCTCAGATAATGTTTGATGCAGAAATTGGTATCAACATGATGTTTGTGGTGCACTATAGCCAGTACTTTGAGTGGATAAAACCTGTGAAGCCTGATGATGAGGTCACTTCCGAAGGAACTATCACCCATATTACAGTTAAGGAAAAGGGAAGTATTTTGGGCTGGGAGACAGTTACTAAAAATCAGCATGGCGAAGTAGTGCTTAAAGCCAAATGGGAATTCTTTGACAGAAGTGCTGGTTCCGGAAAACCTGATGAAAAGCCCGAAACCGAAACTAATCCATCGCAGTTTGTGTTTGAAGAGACAATGAAGGTAAAAAACGGGCAGACATATATATATGCTGAACCATCTGGTGATCACAACCCCATCCATGTTGATGATGAGTTTGCAAAAAAGGTTGGGTTACCAGGCATTATATTGCAGGGGCTGTGCACCATGGCTTTTTCACATAAGATGGCAGTTGATCATCTGACACCTGATCGCGATCCGTTAAAGGTGCGAGAATTATATGTGCGATTTGCACGGCCGGTATTGCCGGGACAAACGCTAAGATTTAAAGGATACACCATAGAAAAGCTTGCAGATAGAACCAGATATGGAATAGTTGCGTTAAATAATGATGGCAAGGATGTACTGCGCAATGCGTGGTGTTCCGTTGCCAAATAAAAAATAATGTTTAAAGCAGGAGGGTATTATGGCTATACGATTTGATGGAAAAGTTGCTGTTATTACTGGAGCAGGTTCTGGTTTGGGGCGCACCTATGCGTTAGAGTTTGCAAAACGTGGTGCCATGGTGGTTGTCAATGACCTTGGCAGTTCACGAGATGGTTCAGGTGCAAACAGCAGTGCTGCTGATGCTGTTGTGGAGGAAATCAAAAAAGGTGGTGGCAAGGCTGTGGCAAATTATGATTCGGTTGCTACAGTGCAGGGTGGCGAGAATATCATCAAAACTGCTATGGATGCATTTGGCAGGGTGGACATTGTGGTTAACAATGCCGGGATACTGCGTGACAAGACATTTGTTAAAATGACCGAGGACGAGTGGGATATAGTGCTGGCGGTGCATTTGCGTGGTGCTTTCTGCGTGACTGCTCCCGCTTTTAAAATCATGCGCGAGCAGGGCTGGGGCAGGATTATCTTCACTGCATCAGGGGCAGGTCTATATGGTAACTTTGGACAGAGCAACTATGCTTCAGCAAAGATGGCGCTCGTTGGTCTTATGAATGCGCTCAAGCTGGAAGGAGCAAAATATAATATTTTAGTTAACACGATAGCTCCGGTAGCAGCCTCACGTATGACCGAGGATGTACTGCCAAAAGAAATTTTTGAAAAGTTGAAACCCGAATATGTTACACCACTGGTAATGTACTTATGTTCAGATGAATGCAAAGATACAGGAATGATATTCAACTGTGGTGGAGGATGGTATAGCCGAACTGCAATCATGTGTGCAAGCGGTACTATCATTCAGGGAAAGGGTGAGATAACTGCTGAAGACATCATGGCACAGTGGAGTAAGATTACCGATTTGAGTGATGCCAAACCATTAAATAACATTGGCGATACATTTGCATACATGGCACCATTGTTGAAATAAATAACAGCATGGTAGAGATGCCGCCATTCACCGGGAAGATGCCATGCGTGGTATCTTCTCAGTAAAATAATGGTATTGAAAAATATTACGAGGAGGTTCGTCAATGATTGGAATAGTTTCCTATGGTGGGTATATTCCCTTGCGGCGATTATCCCGCATGCAGGTTGTACAGCAGATGGCATGGTACAATCCACTGCTCTATATGCTCATGGCGGGAGATCGTTCCGTAGCCAACTGGGATGAGGATTCAGTAACAATGGCTGTAGCAGCATCGTTTGATGCACTGCATCTGGTTGATACAAAGAGTATAGATGCTGTGTATGCTGCTTCAACAACATTTCCCTTTGATGACAGGCAGAATGCAGCAATAATTGCCGAGGCGTTGAGTTTGCAGGATGGTGTTAGAACTGTTGATGTGTCAGGTTCACTGAAGGCAGGAGTAACAGCAATTGTTGCAGGGCTTGATGCAATTGAATCTGATTCTGCACGCAAGGTTTTAGTAGCTTCTGGTGAAAGGCGTTATACACGGGCTGCTTCTACGCTTGAACTATTGTATGGAGATGGAGCAGCTGCCCTGGTGCTGGGGAGAGAACATGTTATTGCTGAATTTTTAGGGTCATGCGCATATCATGAAGATTTTATTGACCACTACCGTGGTGCTGAAAAACGGTTCGATTATCCATGGGAAGAGCGGTTCATACGTGATGAAGGGTTTGGCAGAATTATCCCCAAAGCAATTAAAGCCTACTGTGAAAAATACCACACTGATATATCAGAATTTGCTACTGTAATTTATCCATGCCCATTTGCGCGGGAACATGCTACAATTGCAAAAAAAATAAAATCTGCTGGTGTTCACACTAACCTGCATGAAGGTGTAGGTGATACCGGTACAGCGCATCCTCTGGTAATGCTTGCTCATGCACTTGATAGCGCAAAACCCGGTGATAAGATAATGGTGGTTGGATTTGGCCAGGGATGTGAAGTAGTTGCATTTCAGGTAACCGATGCAATTGAAAACATTAAGCGCCCTAAAGGCATTACCGTAAGCATGGCACGGAAAAAAGATATACCGTACGCAAAGTACTTAAAATTCAGGGATTTGATAGATGCCGATATAAGTATACGTGCTGAAGCAATGCCAAATACATCGCTATCTGCCCTGTGGCGACACAGGAAAATGATTCATGGTTTTACCGGATATCTGTGTAAAGCGTGTGGTACACCACAATTCCCCCCATATCCGGTATGCGTTAATCCTGCATGTAACAGGTCCGGACAGATGGAGAATTACAGTTTTGCTGACAAACCGGGGACAGTACTCATGTATACCGGTGATATGCTGGCAGCTTCTGTTGACCCACCTGCTATCTATGGCCTGGTTGAATTTGATGGTGGGGGCAGGACATTGTTGGATTTCACTGATTGTGAGCTTGATAATCTAAAAGTAGGTTCACGGGTTGCCATGTCATTTAGAATCAGGCGAGAGGATACTACACGGGGCTTTACAGGATATTTCTGGAAAGCTGTACCACTAATGGAGTAAGGAGGAATGTATGGCTACGGGAATAAAAGATAAAGTTGCAATTATAGGAATGGGATGTACCAAATTTGGTGAACGCTGGGATGCAGATGCAAATGCTCTTATGGTGGAGGCATTTAATGAAGCGATAGCTGATGCAGGCATTGACCCCAAGGAAATACAGGCAGCCTGGCTTGCCACCTGTTTTGATGAAGTCAATGTTGGTAAAAGTGCATTGTCAGCAGCAATTGCATTGCGGCTTCCTAACATCGCTGTTACCCGTGTGGAAAATTTTTGTGCAAGCGGCACCGAAGCTTTCAGAGCTGCAGTGTATGCTGTTGCATCTGGTGCCTATGATATAGTACTGGCGTTGGGATGTGAAAAGCTTAAAGATATTGGTTATGGCGGATTGCCGGAATTCAGCCAGGCAATTGGTATTTTAAATAGCCTGTGGTTTCCTAATATAACTGCACCGGGATGTTTTGCCATGCTTGCAGGAGGATACTGTGCAAAGTATGGATTAAAGATGGAAGACGTAAAAAGGGCAATGGCACATATATCGGTTAAAAGCCATGCAAATGGTGCACTTAATCCAAAAGCACATCTGCAGCGCCCGGTAACTGAAGAACAGGTTTTACAATCACCCATGATTGCATATCCTTTAGGTCTTTTTGATTGCTGTGGTGTGAGCGATGGAGCAGCATGTGCCATAGTATGCAGCGTTGATGTGGCAAAGGCTTTAAAGAAAAAGGATTTTGTTACAGTCAAGGCATTGCAGATTTCAGTTTCCAACGGTGAGGAAATGGCATTTTCTAACTGGGATGGTGCACATGTGGTGAATACCGAAAAAGCAGCTATGAGAGCATATCAGGAAGCTGGTATTAAAAATCCGCGTGAAGAGTTGAGTCTGTTGGAAGTACACGATTGCTTCTCAATAACCGAACTTGTAACTATGGAGGATCTTCATGTATCTGAGCGGGGGAAAGCCGTGAACGATGTTATGGATGGTTTTTTTGACAGCAACGGCAAAATACCATGCCAGATTGATGGAGGTCTGAAATGTTTTGGTCATCCCATTGGTGCGTCGGGACTCAGGATGGTATATGAAATCTACCTGCAATTACATGGGAGGGCTGACAAACGCCAGTTGAAAGACCCACGGTTAGGCTTAACCCATAATTTAGGGGGCTTCCCCATGATGAATGTGGTTAGTGTGGCGATAGTGGGCCGCTACAAACAATAATGTTGTTATGTAAAAATATTCAGGCTTGACAAAATATTCTTGCTTTTACTATATATGTATAGTATAGGCGATAGTTACTATCGCCTAAATTTTTTATAAAAACTACAAGTGAGGATTTCATGTTTGAAGGTGTTTTTACAGCACTGGTAACGCCTTTTAAGAATGGCAAAATTGATTACGATTCTCTTGAAAAAATTATTGAGCATCAAATTGCAGGGGGAGTTGATGGCGTTGTTCCTATGGGAACAACCGGCGAATCTCCAACAGTCAGTTATGAGGAGCATGAAGAGTTTATCATTCGTGTTGTGAAGATGATAAATAAAAAAATAAAAGTAATTGCTGGCACAGGTTCCAACTCAACCGATGAAGCAATCTATCTTTCAAAAGCTGCTCAGGATGCAGGGGTTGATGGGGTGTTACTTGTCAATCCATACTATAATAAACCACCACAGCGCGGTCTTATTGCGCATTTTGAACAGGTAGCAAAATCCATTTCAATACCGGTCGTGTTATACAATATACCCGGAAGAACCGGAATAAACTTTTTACCCGAAAGTGTTACAGAGCTTGTGAAGCGTGTACCTAACATTGTTGCCATGAAGGAAGCATCGGGTGATATTAATCAAATGATGCATCTCATTGAATTATGCGGTGATAGGATTACACTTCTTTCTGGTGATGATAATCTGCTTTTGCCTGTATTAGGTATTGGCGGGAAAGGTATCATTTCTGTACTTTCTAATCTGTTGCCTGCAGATGTAAAGGCTGTGGTAACGCTATTTAAGGCTGGCAAATTTGAAGAAGCAAGGAAGAAGTTTTATGCATTATTGCCACTGTGTCGTGCAATGTTTTATGAAACAAATCCAATTCCTATAAAAGCTGCCATGGAAATGGCTGGGTTCTGTTCTTCCGAAGTGCGGTTGCCACTCGTTCCACTTTCTGACGATAATCGAAAAAAATTAAAAGATGCTTTGCTTGCCTATGGAGTGAAACTATGAGAATTGCAATATGTGGAATTGCCGGCAGGATGGGCAAAGCTATTCTTACTGTTGTCCTTGAAAAAGGTCATACACTTTCACAGGCACTTGATGCAGAACAATGTCCGCTTTTAGGTCAGGATGCAGGTAGTTTGATTTCAAAGAAACTTGATGTTAGCATTGAGTCACTACGTAGTGCAAAGCTTACTGCTGATGCAGTGATAGATTTTTCTGCACCTGCTGCTACTGAGGTGTTGTTACAGAAAGCATTGGAGTATAAAATTCCCTTAGTGATAGGGACCACCGGATTTTCTGATGCACAAAAACAAAAGATAGAACAAGCGGCACAAATAATTCCCATTGTTTTTTCCCCCAATATGTCGGTGGGGGTTAATCTTTTATTTAAGTTAACACAGATGGCTGCTTTGGTGTTACAGGATGGCTATGATGTTGAAATATTTGAGGCGCATCACCGTTTAAAAAAAGATTCACCTTCAGGAACTGCAAAAAAGCTCATTGATGTTGTCATGGAAACACGGAAAGATTTGCACAATGCAAAGCTTATGCATGGAAGGGAAGGCATTATTGGCCAGCGTACTGATAATGAGATTGGTGTCATGGTAATGCGTGGTGGTGATATCGTTGGTGAACATACTGTGTACTTTATTGCCAACGGAGAGCGGATAGAGTTAACTCACCGTGCTACAAGCCGTGAAAATTTTGCACGTGGTGCTGTAAGGGCAGCAGAGTTTTTGGCAGATAAAAAGAACGGGCTTTATACCATGTTTGATGTATTGGGATTATAATAGCAATGAGTCAGAATGATGTGAAAAACGATACTGTATCATTTGAAGAAAATCCTTACTCGCCTGAGATAAAGAAACCCGAAGATATTGTCAGGCTATTCTATATCCATAATGTCCCAATTTTACCGGTTATATCAAAACGTGGAATATTATTTGGAATATTACGAAAAGATGATGTTATTGCTGAACTTAGTGATATTGCTCGCAGCACAGTAAAAATTGATGAGTTTGTTCAGAAGCTAGCAAAAAAGATGACCATGGATGAACTCTTGCCGCTGGTAGTAAATGTTAAGGATCTTATTGCCATTGACCTGTTTGGTGAGGTTCAGGGTCGCATGACACGACTGGATTTATTTATGGCAGCTGAGGGACACTATGAAAAAAAGGAAAAAGAAAAAGGGAAGGAAGAAAAAGAAACTCAGCCAAAAGATGCAGTTATTGAATGGCTCATCTATATGGTTCTGGAACATATACCCAGAGCACTTTATGCGGTAAACAGTAATGGAAAAACAATATTCTTTAACGGCCATTTTGAAGAGATGTATATCAATACTTTCCCGGAATCAAGCGATGTTGACATTGCATTTACTGAAAAAATACTGATGGATTCAGCTATCAATGATATATACACATCGTATGTATATAAGCGGCAGTTTTTTTATAATAAAGAATTGAAAGCATATTATGAACGGGTACCGTTAAAAAGTGAAAATAAAACAGCAGGCTACCTTTTCATGTTTGAAAGGGATATCACAAAACAGGATTTGCTTGTGCCTGATATCATTTCTGACACTGATGGTATTGACGAGCTTCTTTCGCGTGCTGAGCGTTCTATTCTGGTACAGGCGCTAACACAATCAGCTTTTGATGTAGCACAGGCTTCAAAGATGCTTCATATTACTGTTGCTGATTTAAAAAAAAGAATAAAAAAATATGACATCACAGTTATAAAAAAAGAAGGTTAATCTATTACATGGCGCATACTTCATTAAATAACACAATTAATGTATTACTTATTGAAGACCTCAACTATGACGCACAATTGGAACAAACTATTTTAGAAAAATCAAATTCTAAGTATTCCATTCAATGGGTGTCAAATAAAGAAGAATTTTATAAAGCCTGTGAACAATGTATACCTGATGTTGTTGTCAGTGATTATCATCTCCCAGATATAACAGCTGAAGAAATAATAGAATATATAAATGCCAATTTCAAATACGTACCAGTTATCATTATCAGTGGTGCTATAGGTGAAGAGACCACCGTAGAAATTATAAAAAATGGTGCTGTTGATGTGTTACTAAAACAGCATTTATTCAAGCTCCCTCAGGCTATAGAACGAGCAATAGTTGAAACGTCAAAGCGTAAGGAATTACAAGAAGCTCTGGAAAAATTAAAAAAGACAAAGGAACTGCAAGAATTAATTTTGCAGAATGTTCCAGTTGGCATAATTGTTGCAACAAAAGATGGTACAGTTATTGAAATTAACAGGCATGCTCTTGGTATGCTTGGATATGATACCGGTAACACACCTCAGCATTTTTCAGCTGAAGGTTTTTTTGTTGATGGTTCCCAGCGTACTCATTTTTTTAAGGTTCTTAATGCAAAAAAGATAATACAAAATTATGAAGCAAGGGTATATCGTAAAGATGGTCAGATAAGAATCTGTTCTTTTTATGCTGTGATGCATAAGATTGGCGGACAACAGTACATATTTACAGCAATTATTGATGTGACCGAGCAGAAAGCACTGGAAGACAGGGTATTATTTCTTTCTTTTTTTGATCCACTTACACAATTACCCAACAGAGCACTTTTAAAAGATCGTATAGATTTAGCGTTAATGCGTGCCCGGCATAATAAACGGTATGTTGCAGTTATAACACTTGATGTTGACCGCTTTAAGTATGTTAATGATTCCTTAGGACATAAAGTTGGTGATGATATTTTGCTGGAAATATCGCAAAAATTATCTAAATCATTACGTGACGGCGATGTCGTTGCCCGCATAGGGAATGATGAATTTGGTATTATGCTTATTGATATTGCTCGTAATGAAGATATTATTTCTGTAATTAATAAAATACGGAATATATTTACACTGCCATTTCATGTTGATACTAATGAGTTATTAATCACAGCAAGTATGGGAATATCAATGTTTCCCACTGATGGTAATACTGCTGAAGAATTATTGCAAAATGCAGATATAGCTCTTGCTAAAGCCCGAGAGCAGGGTCGTTTTACCTGTGAATTTTATACAAAGGATTTAAATAAAAAGGTATCTGATTATATAAGTTTAGAGGCCAAACTTAAAAGAGCTATCGCTCAAAATGAATTTGAACTGTATTATCAACCATACTTCAATATTAAAACCAGAAAAGTGGCAGGTATGGAAGCGCTGCTCAGGTGGAACAGTGAAGGTAACGTTATATCCCCTGCAACGTTTATTCCGGTACTTGAGGATAGTGGCCTTATCATTGATGCCGGGAAGTGGGTTATTGAAGAGGTTTGCAAACAACTGTCAATGTGGAAAAAGGCAGGATTACCGGTTAAACCGGTATCACTGAATGTATCGCCAATCCAGTTTCAACAGACAGACTTTAAAGATATGGTTCTGGATATTATTTCGTCTTATACAATGGATACTGGATTAATCGTGCTGGAAATTACTGAAAGCACCTATATGCGAAATATTGATTATACAAAAAAAGTCATGCAGGTATTGAAGGATGCAGGATTGCATTTTGCTATTGATGATTTTGGAACAGGTTATTCGTCCCTGAGTTCTCTTTTAGCTCTATCATTTGATTATTTGAAAGTAGACAGATCATTTGTTATGAATGTGGACGTGGATCCACATTCTTCAATTTTGATTAGAGCAATCAATACAATGGCACATACCATAGGAATTCGGACAATTGCTGAGGGTGTTGAAAAAGAATCACAACTGCAGTCATTGACTGGTTTGCGATGTGATTATGCGCAGGGATATTATTTCAGCAGGCCATTACAGATAGATGCAATACATACATTGTTACTTCAATCGTAATGCTTTAGGGCGATAGTTACTGGTCATTGTCAATTGTTAATAATTACGTCACTATATAAAAATTGTCTTGACTCACTCTTATTCCAATCTTATTATAAAATGCAATTTTAATAAAGATTTTATTTTTATGGAGGATCTTTGTATGAAAAAAATATGTATTGTTACACTGATAGTATATATAAGTTTTCTTTCCTGTGCTACAAAAAAAGGTGTAGTGGCCAGAAAGATTGCCATTACGCCAGGATCAAGAATAGTTGTTATTGCAAATCATACCAATAATATTAAAAATGTTATTATTGCACGGTTCATGAATAAGAATTATTCTGTTAAAGCATTCAATGCTTCAGATTTATATACTATTGAAGATGTCTATGATGTAAAAGATTTTAAAAAAGTTGCTTATATGCAGCCTTTGAAAAATGACAACATGCTGTCATTTGAAAAAGCGGTTGAAAATATCTATAAACTGCATATATACAATTATGAATTGAGCAAGGCCGAAGCTCTCAGCGATATGCGCACTAAATATGGCACCCAGTATCTCATATTAATGGAGCTTAAGGATTGGCAGAAAGTATCCTGGGCACGTGCCATTGATTTAACCAACATGGAAGTGGTGTGGGTTGAAAATTACCCCGCTCAGTATAAAGATACACTTGAAACAGTTGTTGATCATTTTATTGCCAGCATGAGTAAGTAATAATGTTACAATCATGAAAAGATGCTTTATCATAGTATTGATGTATGTGCTGATGCTTTCTGGCACAGTATATGCAAAGACAACTGTTGCATTTGGATATTTAACAAACAGAAGCGGAAATCCAAATTTTAATTATATGGAGATTATATTCCCAAATTCTTTTGCGTCATCCATTGAAGCAGTGTATGATTGTACTGTCATAAAGCCCCTTAAATTAAATGAACTTCTTGAAAAAAAGCAATTAACATTACAAAGACATTATGAAAATCATGAATTACCGCAAATAACAAAAGCCATAGGCTGCGACCTTTTTATCTTTGGTTATTTTATACCATTACCTGATAATACCATCAAAATTGTTTTAACATTGTACGAGAGTGGTTCCAACCAGATATTTACGTTTACCAACATAGGCAAAATGGAAACAGAAATATTCAAAATCATTGATAGAATTACCCTGGTGGTGTTTGATTTCTTTGGAAAGAATGGTTTTTTTATGTCAAAGCCTATTATGCGCGGCAGTTCGGTTGGGCTGATTACAAACCTGAATCCTGAAGAGCTCAATAGTATGTATGCTGAATTTTTTAATGCAGGGTATTCTGTTAGTGCAGTGCAGGGGAATGAGCTGGATAGCTACTATGCTCATGAAAGTGAAATTATGAATTATTTTCAGTATATAAGCACTGATGCCAACTCATATGATATCATTACTGATTGGAGTAAATTTACCATGACTATGGGGACATGGGAGGGCAGGAAAAAGAAAGAATGGCAGGAAGATTTAAGAAAAATATATGAAATATATGACTTGCGTTATAAAGTGTTTAAAGATACAGTACTTGAAAGATACAAAAATATATATCCAGGATGTGATTATTTACTGTTTGTTGTGTATAATCCTTCGCGTACAAGCTGCTGGGCGCGGGCTATTGACACAAAAACAAAAGAATTGATATTTATGCACTCAAATGTGGTTGCATCAGGAATGAACATTGATCTGCAGAAAACCACACGTCAGCTTATCACGATTATTCAGACACCAACAGCACTGCCTCAAAAATCAAAGAAGAAATAAAACACTATTATTCGTAATCGTTAGATAACGATTTGCTTTTGCCCCATACAGTAAAACGAATTCCAGCTAAAAACTGCAATCCACCTATACTGGCATTCTTAAAATCAGTTGTATACATTGATTTTGAATAACCAATTTCAATAAATGGTGTAACTCGCTGTGTAAGCAGCCACTGAGTACCTACCCATAAACCGTATCCAATACCGTTTTCGCCTAAATCTTTAATGCCTGAGAAGTCATCCTTTGGGTTTACTTCTGTGC
>JARYLT010000064.1 GCA_029907515.1 Spirochaetota bacterium
AGCTCTTACAAGCTTCAGGAATCATCTTCCTCAATGATGTATATAAATCTTTTAAAGTAAATTCCTTACGCTCTCTAAATTCCTCCTGTTTTCCCATATTCCATTGGTTGACAGGACGAAAATATCCAACTATGCGAGAGTATACTTCAACAGGAACTTTCTTAATCTTCATATTTTCTTTTCCCCAAGTATCGATTTTGATACAAATCTTCCCAATTTTTTTGAAGTTCGTTTTTGTTTCCTGGTAACAAAATGATAATACTTACAAAAAGTATTAAAAGTAATAGCAGCAGTTTCATAATCACCCTCCAGTAAATCCTGTATAAAATCTGCAATAACTATTGCCGTGAAATATTCAATTGATTTCATATTTGCCTTCCGGATAAAAGAAATGAGCCCACTTACTATTAAGATTATTGTATTCTTTGATAAGATAGTTTAGTTTATCTATAGGGAATTTTAAGTCATTACCATTAAAGTCTTTGTAACCAGAAAAATAATTCCCATATGGATCGTCTACGATTACGTATTCTATTTTATTGAGCTGAATATCCTGGGGTTTTGTTATTGAATTATTTTGTGATGATTTGAAGCCAACTATAGTAACAATGTGACCAAATTCAGTAAATCTACCATTTACATTAACAGCTCCACGATTATGTACTATATGGAATAGTATATCTTTCATTGTTGCTCGTGTAGTAAAACGGACCACCTGGCGTTTAACGAGCTTTTCATTGATTGCCCACTCTATTATTTTATGGACATGTCGCGGATGGTATCCTTTTGTAATGAATTGCGGATATTCCTTTTTCATTTTTTCCCAGGCTTCTTCAGATTCAAGTATTAATGTTAGATAATCTTCAGGTTGGACATTAGCCGGATAATCAAATGAAATACCGGATGCTAACAGAGCATTTATGCTTGCTGTGGTATTACATGTGCCATGAGGATAGAATTTGTTATCACGCTGTGTATGATAGGGAGATTCTTGAGACAGATTAATTATCATGACATCCTCCTTTTGAGCATACTTTTTTGTGCTTCAATAAGTTTTATTGCTTCACTTGATGAAAGACGCCGGAATGGTTTATTAAAATGATTGAGACAATATATGTTCATTTGCTCTTCTGAAAATGAATCATATAGCTGCATTGAAAGTGCTATTATTTTTCTCCGCTGCTCATTGGTCATCAAATTGTAAATATTTTTGCCCTTTGGGAGTTTATTTTTCCAATGACCTTTCCTGGTATGTAATAAATAGCCATTTTGCTTAGCTATGGTTTCAAGGTGATTAACTACCGTATTGATGTCAGATTCTGTCATTCGAGTTAGACTTTCTTTGCCGGTAATTTCATATTGCATAGCATGCCGGGTATCTTCATCGATACCCAGCAGCCTGCAAAGATAAAATAGCCTTTTACGCAATGCAGCTTTCATGATACCTTGCTCCTCTGAAGCTGGAGGTTAACTGCGTCGCGATCGGTTTCATAAAAGAAGGTGTCTTCATAGATACGCTGGATACCAAACCGCTGCAACGTTTCGTCATCATATTTTTGTAAAGCGGCTTTTTTAATTTTTGGTTCACGAACTATTGCATTATCCAGACCCAGCTGATGTGCTAATTTACGTTTTGTGATTTCAATAAGTTCAATAGTTTTTGCTTCGTTTTCGATTTCTATGCGAGACGATTTCCTGAATCCAAATATACCGAAGGTAAGTTTTTGACTTCGCCGCTTACTTGTTTCCTCAAATATTTCCTTGTTTTGTTCTGCATATTTGAGAAGTATTTCTTCAAGCTTCTGAATTTCATCGCGGTATGGTTTGCCTGACTGTTCGGCCTGTTTCTGGACCAATTTAATTTTCTCTTCAGCTTCTGTATCTATTTTATCCAGCTCAATTTGGGCAAGAGCTATCTGATACAGAACATTGTTTGCTTCTTCAAGTGTTTCAATTGATTTGTATTTCATAACTATCTCCTTTTACTATTATAATGCTGCCTTCTGGGCAGTGGTTATGTAACGTTCCATAATGGCATCAAGCTTGCTATTGTTACCGTTATATTTGCCATTGACATACATATTAAGTGTTGCTGGTGATATTTTTTCCCCTGTTGTTTCCTGTATACTGTTTGCAAGCTCTCTGAAGCTTTTTTCTGACAGTTCTGCTTTGAGTATTTCGCGATAGTCAGCGCTAAAAAACGTGCTTACCAGATCCTCATCGATTTTTTTCTTATCCAGTTCATTTTTCATCATTAGTAAATTGTTAAAGGCAGTCACAACATGCAATGGTGTACGCTGTGCTCGCTTCACAAACAGTTCAAGGGCTTTGTCAGTAAATTCTCTGGGATCAACAAAAAGCTCTACTTCTTTTTGCGTGAGTGCCTGTAATTGTAGAATCTTTACCCGAGGACGGAGCTCTTCATTATACAGCTTGTCTTTGAGCATTGGTTTCCCAAATAATATGATGGTAAAAAGCTTGTCCCGGGTTCCAAAGCCAAGCTCATGCAGTTTTTTTAGACCTCTTAATGTTGATACATGCAAATCCTGCGCCTCATCAATGGAAAGGATTATCTTTCGGGAGCTATCGCCCAGAATACGCCTGAGCTGCCTGCGCCGGGCTTCAGTATCTCGGCGTGGCGATTCACCAGCCATGTCTTCTATGAGCTGACTCATTATCTGGGTGATATTCCTTGCGTTATCGGTTACAGGGCTTATATCTACAACACAGTACTTGCTGCCCTGTTCCTGATACGCTCCCACGACCTTGCGGTTAATAAATGTTTTGCCGCTTCCAATGGGTCCAATAATAGCTGCAATGGTATTATTGGATACCGCTTCCTTAATTGCTTTTTCAGCCTTTAAAAAATTTGTTGTTTTAATAATGGTATCGTTCATAATGCTACCTCGTGTAGAATATCTATTACTGATTCTGCGACTTCGCAGAATAGCTCTCTGCTGATTGAACCATGGGTTGCAATCATCTGCGAGAATAACCAGTCCAATTTTGCAACCAGGTCGGCAGAGAGCGTTTTTTTAGCACATCCAGTGTAGCAATATAACCTGTACCAGGCTTCATCTACACTGGTAATTGCTTCCTCATCAAATGGTGTTGATACGGCAACGGGTGTACCTTTTTTACTAAACGGAACTATGTTGGCAGGCTTTTCCTCAATAAAATGTTCAGGCTTTAGTACCTCTCTTATTTGTTTACTCTGGTGTTCTATTGATTCTATTTCACGGTCATACCCTGTTTTTGATTCCGCTTTATATTTCCCCATTACGCGATACTGATGTTCAGGTATAGTTAACTGGTACAGATTGCCAAACCTATCAGATGCTTTTAATGTGCCATCGGGTAATGAATATACCGTTACATATTCGCCACATATCCTTCGGGATACAAAATATTCCTGGTTTTTATACTGTATACATCCCCGTACATTTACCTGGCGTTCTTCTGCTATGTATCCTATTTTGTTGCGCAGTGATTCATCAAACTCACGCAGTGTCCCAAGTTTGTAGATTTCCATCCATTTTTGATAATATCCCTTTTTATAGTTATCAGCTATGACCATTTTGTGTGTTAATTCGCGATACCGCTGGAGGCTTGTTATATGTTCAAAAGCAAGGTAGCGTTCGATTGTTTGCTTATATGCGCCAATGCGTGCTTCCACTTTTGCCTTTGCTTTTGCGTTGCCAGGAAAATGAGTCCACAGTGTTATTCCCAAACTATTAAAAAGATCTGCAATCATGTGCGATTGTAATCCCGATCCTCTGTCTGCATATACATTTTCCGGTATGCCCCGAAATGGTATGTCTTCCCCTTTATCCATCATTGCATCTATAAATGCCTGTACCCAGATACTTGCTGATTCGCCAGGTGCTACGTATGCATTGATGTAATAGGCTGAGGAATACAAATCCACAAATGCAAACAGCAAGAGCTTGCGGTATCCCTTTTTGGTTAATACTTCTTCACGGTGATTTTTGTCGGTAAGTATACCGCTTGCATCACGGATGAGTCTGTTGGATTTACTGAGATAGTATAATTCGGAAACGCTGGAATCCACAAACCACCACTTATTGGGAGCATCCGTTATGAGCCTGACACCAGTAGACTTTTTATAGTTAGACAATTGTTTATATGAATACCCAAACCAGTTTAACCAGCGGTTAACGGTAGATGTTGGGAGTATACAGGGTAACTGACCTGCATTGTACAATGCCTGAACTATCCTGCCTGTTTCACCTGTACGGCCAAGTTTTGTTGCCATTGTTACTTTTGCTGCAGCTACTTTCTGTGCATATTCTTTTGCTTCTTCAATGGTAAATCCGTTTATACGGGGTTTTCCCCTATCAGACCTCTTTGATGGTGGTATGTTATTGCGGATGCGATCAAAGGAACGATATACCGTTGCAGGATCCATGCCATACAATTGTGCTATCTGCCGTATGTACTCGCCCCGTTCTTTGCGTGGCAGGCGTTCGTGATGCATCATAATGTCGTACAGTTCAGCTGCCGTCAGTTTCATTTCTTACCCGCCATAAGTTGTATTCCATCCCTGCAGTACCCAAGCGAGATATCCATACCCTGCTGGATAAAGTATGATTCCATATCCAGAAGCCGTTTTGCAATAAGTACCAGTGTACTTTCTATCTCTGGAGCAATATCGTTTGGATCCTGCGGTTGTAACTGCATAAGCGTTAAAAATGCCGCATGTATATTGGACTGTACCTCAAGGAGTTTTGAACGTGCTTCCCGTAATGAAGTAATCTTTTTGTAAAATTTACGTTCCTCAGGTGGGATGTTGAGCATTTTGTCCAGATGAGCTATCTCATCTTTTAGTTCTTTCACTTCGGATTTGTATTCTTCTTCCAATTCCTTTAACTGTACGTTAAGGCGGGAATTTTTTCGCGTCTCTTCGCGTAGTTTGCGCTCAAGTTCTTTAATTTTTGCCTGTTCAATTTCTTCAAGACTGATTACCGTACCATCTGCACAATGAATAACCTTGGATTTGATGATGCTGTCCACGTCTTCCTGAGGTAGCGATGCAAGCATATCCAGCTTGGTGACACCCAGATGTGCAAGCTCTTCTATGTTTTTGCCAAATACTTTGTGTATGCGTTCCAGCCGCTCAATGGATCTAAGCGACATGCCAAAAAAGCGCTCTGCTGCTTCGGTTTTTGTTAATCCTAAATACAGGTAGAGCTTTTGCTCAAAAAATTCCGATACCAGGCCACTTGCAATTTTTATCTGGTGCTGAAAATCAGCAATTATTTCAAGTGCACGCTTTACCTTCCCTTCATCATAGGGAAGCTCTGTTCCCGTTTCATCATCAATAATGTGCTGTGGTAGTTCAATGTTTAGCTGTTTTGCTATTTTTTGCAGCATATATTTCCTCCATGGTTTGTATGGTAATCCTTGCCAGGTTTTGCTGGTATAATGCTCCTGCATTAAGTATTACTTGTGAAAGCATGTAGCCGTTGTACACATGGCTAACCAGGCCTGCCTTTTCCAATTTCCGTAACGCATGGTACGTTGTTGCAACAGGCATGTTGTGAATTGCGGATAGCTCCTGTGCAGTGTACGGCCTTACCCGTGCCTGTGTACACATAAAGTGCAGCAGTTTAAGCTCTTTCATAATGCAGCCCTCATTGTATCCTTAACTGGAACCAGCTTAACTATACGCTGCCCGTGAATGTTACATAAGTAAACATCCTGACCATCAACCTGGATAAAAACATACTGGTATTTTAAAGGTATATGGTATGCCTTGCCGCCTATGTGAATTACACCATTCTTAATTTTTTTGTAATACAGACCGTTTTTAATCATTGCTACCCTCCTTATCTGTAAAATCTTTAAACTGGGTACAGGTTGGAACACCCTTTATAATACACAGCTGCGATGGATAATTACGAGAATTCACATCGCACAGCATGGAACGGGCTAAGACCTTGCAACCGGTAATGCTTTTACCTTCACGATACGCACGGTCGTGAATACACCGATTGCAAAACTTATCCATAAACAGTGCGGCTTCTTTTGCTGTTTGTGGTTTGTACTTTTGCATACTTCCTCCTATGCGGATTTTTTATTCTTTGGCCATGTTTTTAGCAGTGGCCATAATTGCAGTACCTGCTCATCTGTTAGACATAGTTCAGTTTGAAGAGTATTTATTATGTATATATTTCTTTTAAGACCACTCAATGTTTGACATAATAGGGTATAATCTACTCCAAACTGTTTTGATGCATTTGAAATTTTTTTATATTTAAAAATAATAAATGCCTTCAATTCTTCCAGAGTATTAATGTTATTTACAGAATATCTTTCTCTTGTTCTTAAAGCTGTTTCTGTTAATTCTTTTATTAATTCGTGGTTTTTCATAATACCTCCTAAATTTTGCTTGCATAAGATTGTCTTTAGTTATACTACTACTGATAATGCGACAAGATGGCATAAAAGTAGTAGTAGTTAACGACAGAATGTCGCATACTACTACTACCTATAATACAATAAATGTGATAATATCACATTTGTCAAGAAAAAAATTGTTATATTATCACTATTTTTTATTTATCGAATTATGACAAAAGGTAAAAGGTTAAAATTATTGATTAAGACTCTTGGTTTAACTCAACAAGAAGTTGCTGACAGATTTGGCATAGATAGGAGTTTAATATCAATTCTATGTAAAGATAAACAGAATATATCCAATCTTATGTTATATGCTTTATCAAAAGAATTTGGAGTAAATCCAACATGGCTCCTAACCGGTGAAGGGGAGATGTTTTTGCCGGGGAGGGATCCGCGAAACGTGGAGAAATCCAGGAAACCAAATGGAATACAGGTGATTGAAGGTTCTGTTGAAGAATATCCTCATATTACAACTATTGAGCAAATTTATCGTACAAAGTGGTATCATTCCCTGCCTAATGAGGCACAGTATGTTGTAAATGCAATAGATGAGTTGCGCGATAAAGAAGCGCTATTAGCTCTAAAGAAACTTGCTGTTGCCGGCATTCAGAAGCAGCGTGCTGAGGAAGAAATCAGACGGATAAATGAGTCAATTGATGATGAAGAAAAAGTACAAAAAAAGGGGCAAGCTGGGTAGATTTTTTATGCGATATTGTCCCATTATCGGTATCGGCTTTAATTGAAGTGGTAAATTTAGTAAAATTGTTAAACGAGGAGGAAAGAATATGAAACAAAATATACCTGATATTGTAAAGCAGCATATACATATCATTAAATACAATTTCCCTGATGTTAAGGTTAAGATTGAAATCCTTGGTGATGATGTTTTTATTCTTCATAATAACCCGGAACTGGTTGATAACGAAATATTTCAAAAATTAGTGTATGATTTTTCAATGGAGTACATTAAGCAGGGTTTTTACAATATTTTCTGGGCTTCGGATACCAGTATTGCTGATGACGATGTCTCTCTACTACGTGTACTAAGTAAAACGAGGGGATACAATGATTCTGCACAATATCGCCATTCATGAATTACAAAAAACCAAAGGACAACACAGTTCATTAAAGTTATCTGCAACGCTTACAAGGATTGATCAGCATGCTGAGGAGCTTATTGATGCGTTAATAAATACATTCAATACATCTTCGATTGTTTATGCTGAATTTTCTGGACATTCAGCATTTAAGCAGGAATATGACAAGTATAAAAAGCATAGGAGTGCCAGAGCATTTTTACAGTTTTCCTCATCTTCGATGCAACAGTTGAAGCAGGTTATTGATAATGTTACGCTGGCAACAGGTGGCTATTATGTTTACTGTGCATTTGAGGAAAACAATACGTTGTTTGATATCATATTTTTAGTGAGAAACACTCAGGGGAAAATTTTCAACTGGAGACAGAATACGTATACCATTGCCAATATTGAATATTTGAATACAAGTGACCTGGCGATGGCATGCAGGATAGATGCTGCCAGGTATGATATGGGGATGCCACATTATTTGTCATTTATTCGTTTAAAGCAACCGGAGGTTTCCGATTATTTTTATAATTGGGTTGGGATTGAACAGCAAACGCGAACAAACAGTAAAGAATATACCAGGAAATTGTATGAGGTATTACATTTAGTTGATCCACCTGTTGATGCAGACGGGAAAGCATTAGATACAATAGAATTTATAAGCAGAGTATATGATTACATAAAAAATGCTCCGAGTAACAATATCAATATTAATGACATTTCAGCGCATTTTTTTGGCGATGAAACAAAGATACAAAGAATTGCACAGCAGCATAATATATTAATTGACACTGAATTTAACTATGATAAAAATGAGTTACGAAAGTTTGTCGCACTACATATTAGTGCTGGCGACATTAGTGTTAAAATAACGCGAAAGGCACTAAAGGACTATATTAGAGTGACAGGTGATGATGTTATCATTAGTTCACCGCAATTGGCAGAGAAAGTAAAAGAAGAAGTAGATAGAATGCGAAATGATTGAATTATATCAGCAACTGTATGAAATACTCAAAAACTCTACATATAGTGGTGATTGTTTTAAGGTTTGCGATAAGAAATGTATCTCTCTTACCAGTACATTAAATATTGAGAAGGAAGAGTATACAAATTTTGTTGAAATACCCTTCAAACAGAAAAAACATATAATTGCTCCCACAAAGAAAGATTTTCTTGCAATGTTTAATCCATCAATGGAGGAAAATCTCCATAAGGATTTTATCATTGTTGATTTCGATGGGAAGCCTCTTGTATTTACGGATGGCATATCATATATTGACTTTAAGCAGGATACCACTACCTATATTCATACCATCTTTGCAATAAGCAGGCTGCTGCGATTCCTTATAGCACCAGAACGGGATGGATTTGTTGATTTTGTTTCTACCAGCATAGGATTAGTAACCACAAGTGGGAAAGTATTGATTACATATCCATCAAGTTGTGACGGGATTGATGTTGACAGTATTAACAGAGAGTATGAGAAATTTAATAGGCTTATAGATACATTTATTGAATATGGAAATGATGAAAAGAGAGTTTCATTTTTAAAAAATGCCATTATTAGTGTTTGCAGGCCGGGCGAAATAACGTTTAATGAGTTTTTAGCAAAACTTCCTGATATAATTGCAGAAGCTACCATTAGTCATGACATATACATGCATTCACTTTCCATTGATGCCATAAAGAAGGAATTTGAGGAGTACAGGAACAAGTATTTTATTGAGTTAATTCAGATTCAATCTGCGATGACAAAAAGTATTACTGCCATTCCTGTATCTGTGGCTGCATACATCTTTACCATGTTTCAACAGGCAATTCACAATGAGTTGTACATACTGCTTCTTATAGGGGCAATGATTGTTATAACGGGTAGTGGCTTAATATTTTTATTGAGGCTATACCGATACAACTTAGAATATATAGAACATATTTCTAAACTTGATTTTAAGGCATTAAAGAAAAATAATTTTTTTACTATACATACGGATCAACTGGAGATTTTTCAGAGCTCATATGCACTGATTATTACACGGATTAAGCATCTGAGAATATTTATTGTGCTATTACTATTATTTATTGCTCTGTCGCATAGTGCACTGGTATGGTATGTATTACAAATGCTCAACATGCACATACACAGCATTATATTAACAGTATTACTGGTATTAGTATTTTTTGGTGGAATATTTTACCTGAATACAGCTGTGTTTAATAAATTAATTGACAAACTACGCAAGTATGGTATGCTACTTTTGTGCTGGAAGAAAAAAAATACAGACCAAAGGAAGTAGCCACACTATTACATTGCCACGTATCCACGATATGGCGGTGGATTGATGAAGGTATTTTACCTGCATTAAAAACGCCAACGGGGCGATATTTTATTTTACAATCAGACATACAGAAGTATTTAGAGAAGTGTAAAAAGAATGGCGAATATAAGCCATATTTGAATTAACTCTCCTTAAAAAAATTGATGCTTTTAAAAAATTTTTTGCATACAAACACTGGCAAATGCTGGTAAAGGTAGGTATTTGCCAGTAGACAAATAATTTCAGGATAGGGTATATTCATTTTATCGGTTATAGTGTGTATGTGTGGGGTGCACTGGCATATACGGTGCACTCTGCAATTTTTTTTAGGGTTTGCCATGTGGAAGGAATCAAGGATATTGTATACATAGTGGTAATTGGTGGTGGTGCGATAGTTGGCATTATACGGAGTATTATGCGCATACGGGATAACATTCGCACACACAGTGAAAAGCTTAAATCACACGAAGAGCGTATTGGCAGGCTTGAGGATCAAAACTGCATAACTGACCGCAAGCTTGATATACTGCATGCCAACGTGGTTCGCTTACTGGAGAAGTTCAAGATTGAACCGGTACAGGACTTATTTGAATCAAGGAGTGTTTTATATGAGAAAAAGAGTAAAAACCGAGATTTTGAATAACACAGGTTCCATACCCCGGTATGATGAACAGCCAGCATTTTTTAAGGTTAAGTATTTTGTATGTGGCAAGAGTGGTCGTTTTAGTAAGCGTGCATTTTTTTTCAGTGTATTTGCGGTTGTTGCTTTAGTGTATTGTGGTTTATGCATTGCAGGCTGTGTTGTATTTGATACATATTTGGGTGCATTTATCCTGGGGTGCAACGCTGCGTTTGGTATCAACTACTACGCAAATGAAAAGCTTGCCGATGTACAGTGATATAGTTAAATCAGAAGCATTTGTGTTATTTTGTCAGGGGTTAAGCTACAGAAAAATAGCTGAGATTTTGCAGGCAAATCCCGGATGCGAGAAAATTACGCATACAACGATAAAGAAGTGGGCTGAAACTCCTGATATGCAGGGGAAGACCTGGATTGACCGGCGCAGCACGGTAATGATGCAGTTACAGAAGATAGAGGAAGCAAGTGTAGCGCGGCAGCATAAAGATGTGATTTTGCGGACGGAAGAAATAAAGGATAAAATATTAGCGGAGTTAGAAAGCGACAGTTTGCAGTTTAAAACCAAAGCTGAAGCGGTATATGCATTTTTAGCGATTGAGAAATGGCAAAAAAACATAAAGGATGAAAGTAAACGGATAACCATAGAGGATCAGGTATCCATGCTGTTTGATGCCATGCAGGAGATACCTGAAGTTGCACAGGCAATTCAAAGACACTGGGAGGACATCTATACCCGTTTTCAGGCCAAGGCAAAGCTGATGTTAAAGGATAAAAATGGACGTTAATGTATTTGATATAGCAACACGTGAGATTGAGCGTTTTAAGGAAAAGGATTTACTTTCGTGGGCGTATGAATACATCAACTTAAACATAGGTGGGAGTTTAAAGCCATTTAGCCTGGAAGGGCATGAATATTTACGTGAAATTTATACTCAGGGGGATGTGGAACGTGAGGTATATCAGAAAGCCGGGCAGATGGCAATAAGCACATATGCACTTATAAAGACGTTTTACAGGGCTGACAGGTATGCCATTAAGGTAGTATACTATTTCCCAACAGATGAAGATGTACGGGATTTTGCGCAGGATAGAGCAAATGTAATGATAGACAATTCCCCGTATTTATCGCAGAAGATGGTATATGACAGGGCAGACAATCTGGGATTAAAGCAGATTGGTAATTCAAGCATATACTTCAGAGGTGTATATACCAAACGGAAAGTTAAGAGTGTTGATGCTGATATGATCGTGAAGGATGAAGTTGATGAAGCTGACCAGGAAAATTTAATTTTTGCCGAGGACAGGCTGCTGCATTCACGGTTTAAATGGATTATTGAGCTGTCGCAGCCTTCACGACCTGATTTTGGGATTAACAGAAGTTTTAAAAGAAGTGACCAGCGTTTCTGGCTGGTAAAGTGTTCAGGGTGTGGCAGGTGGAACAATCTTGTTGAAAGCTTTCCATCCAATTTATTTGCAAGGGGCAAAGGGGAACGCATACAGGCCTGGATAGGGTGCACACGGTGCCGGAAACCATTAGATGTACACAATGGGCAATGGGTGGCAAAGTATCCTGAGCGCAAGGATTGCAGAGGGTATTTAGTGAGTCAGCTTTTTTCGAGCACAGTTACAGCAACATTTATATACAAAAAGTTTTTTGGTGCGACGCTGACAAGCGAGAAGAAGAATGTATATAATAGCATTATTGGCATTCCGTATCATGATCCGCAGATGTGCCCGGTGACTGATGCAGTACTGGATGCATGCATTGGCAGTGATGGATTTGAAAAAAGGGCATACAGCAGTTTTATTGGTATTGATGTTGGCGATATATGTCATGTGGTTGTGCTGGGATGGACAGGATACAGGCTAAAGGTGTTATGGCTTGAGGAAGTACTTGCAACAAACAGGGAACGCTTTGAGCAGATAATAGAAACATACAGGGGGTTTTTTGTAATAGATGCAATGCCGTATAAGCCGTTGGCCAAATATTTGTGCAAGAAATACTATGGCTGGGGAGCAATGCAATATTTCAATGCCCAGGAGCTTATCACAAAGCATGAGCGTGATGGCGAAACGGATATACCGGTGGTTAAGCATGACAGGACAACAAGTATAGAGGATATGGTTAGTTTACTGCAGGAAGGTTTTTTCATATTGCCAAATCCAAAAAAGCTCAACGAAAAGGAGCTTGAAGTATTTGAAAAGTTCAAATTCCAGCTTAAAAATTTAGAAAAGGAAAAGGTAGTAGATGCAAAGGGTTACGAAAAAGTGGAATACAAGAAGCATGTTGCAAATCATTTTGGCATGGCATTAAACAGTGCATTTATTGCATTTCAGATAGGCAGAGGTACGTTTACACCACAAGTTAATCCGGTATTTGGATGATACGGAAATTGTTACAACGTTTCAAACCACGAACGGTAGTGCTTGCTGAACAGGCAACACGAGGTCCTTATTTTAGTATATCACGGTTTGGTGACGAAATTGGGGAGATCAATCCTTCATATCCTGTTGAGTTTATTGATATACTGCGAAAGCTTGCGATCATTAATCCAGATGTAAGTCAGACGATTCAAAAGATAACGATGCTTGGTAATTGCGGTCACAGGATAGAACTTGCAGGTGGAACACGGGCAGTAAATAGTGCACTGACTGAACTAAACAGTCTGGCAAAGAATGCATTTCCCAACGATGCCGGACTGGATGGATTTATCAATCAGCAGTTCAGGCAGATATGTATTACGGGAGCATTGTGCCAGGAGACAGTTATTGATAAGCAGTTTGGTGGTGTTGAGATGGTATATCAGGTACCAGCCAAGACCATACGATTTATATATAAAAACAGCAGATATATTCCTGTTCAGCAGGTAGCGGGCAAAACCATTGAACTTAATTCAATGACATTTGTATATATTCCTCTTTTTACTGATGAAGACAGTCCATACGCATTGCCTCCGTTTTTAGCAGCATTGCAGTACTTAATGAGGCAATATGAGCAATGGCAGAATATAGATAGCCTGATGCAGCTATGGGGACTTATGGGTATAACATGGCTTAAGGTAAGTGATAGCCGCTATTTCAATGAAGCACCGCATGAATATGAAAAAAGACTTCAGCAGAAGCTTGAACGATACTTTAATTTGTTTTTAAAAAACATGAAAAAAGGTGTAGCAGTAACAGGTGAAGACATTAATCTCAGTCATCATAACATAAGCAAAGCAGCTGCAGATGTGAGCAGGATTATAGAAGCAACCGAGCAGCAGATTGCAAGTGGACTGGATATTGATCCTGCGATGCTTGGAAGGACATACAGTACTACTGAGACGTATGCAACGGTATGTTACGAAACGCTGCTTGGCAAGATTGCAAACATGCAACGGATGATTAAGCGAGCCAATGAACGGGTTTACAATTTGCATTTAACCATGAAAAATATACCTGCAGAGGCACATATTGTGTTTAATGATATGCATAGCTTAAAGTTACTTGAGAAGGTACAGGCGCAGAACTTAAAGCAGAAGATGGCAATAGAGCGCCGCGATGCGGGTATTATTGATAATGACACGCTTGCCCGTGAATTGGGATACCAGGAAGCTTATAGGAAAAATGATGAGGTATCAGCAGTATTCAGGTACAATACGTCACGGGGTAGATATGAGCTTGAGCGGGAATGCATAGCTGTAAATCCAGGTATTGTGCAGCTTAGTAAAAAAAAAAGTTTGGCGATAGCATAACGAAGATTGAAGAAGGGTACTTAGAGGAGTTCTTTGAAATGTATACAGCACATTACCAGGTTGGGATATCTGGTATTGTCATAGATTTTGATGCTGATGATATACTGACACTTTTACAGGAGAAGATGCAGGTAGAGCTACCGGCTAATGCCGAAGACACAATACGAAAATGGACAGGGAAGGCATATGAACTGGGGCTGGGTCGTGTATGGAGTGATGAAAAATGGAAGGTTGAGGATACAAATGCGCTGGATTTTTTTGCACGGCATGATCAGCACTTTTTTGGGAAGCAGTTTGAGCATTATTCAGGTTTACTCAGAAAAGTAGTTGAGGATGAACTGAAAGGGAAGCGTGCATACAGCAAGGAAGTAGTAACACGGGTTAAAAAAGCGCTTGGTGAAGCGTTTGAGCATCCAACAATAAAGGATTACTATGATTTATGTATACGCAATGCAGTAAACAAATCACGGAATTATGGCAGAATTTTTCAGTATGAGCGGCTTGGTATAGCAACAGTTGAGATAGTGGCGATACTTGATAATAAAACCAGTGCAATATGCAGGGAAATGAACGGAAGGCGCATAGAGGTAAAGATGCTTGCGGATCATGTTCGTGACGTTTTACAAACACCGATGGATGAGTTGAAAGAAAAGTTTGCCTGGCCTACTGCTGAGCAGATACGGAGTTTTGAGGGGTTGAGCACTCAGGAGATTTTAGAGAAGATTAGTTGTAAGCTTCCGCCGTACCATGGCAGGTGTCGTACGACTACGGTAATAACAAAAGATATTGTAGTAAAGAAAAATGGTGGAAATGTTGAGGGCATAATAAGCCAACCAGCGGGAAAAGAACATAAAAAAGCAAGGGAGCGGAAGCTACAGGTTACAAAGTTAACACAGCAGGAATTGCTGGCAAAGGTGGAACAGCAGCGCACCAATGCGTACTGGGATACTGACAATAGTGGGAAACGGTTACGACAGCATGAGGAAAAGCATAAGGAGGAATTCAGCCAGTATCCCTTAGGGTATGAAGAAATTGCAAAAAAGGTGTTGAAAAATTTTGATAGAGTGTTTACTTTTATAGAGGGTACACGCATCAAGTGGGCATTTTATAGTAACGAATACACTGGACTTGTTATTATTGAGGAACGAACTGGAAAGATTTTGACAATGTATAATATAGCCGATATGGAAAAATATTTACAAGAGTATGGTTGGTATGTAGAAATTTTATGACACGATTAGAATATTTAATCAATATCATGGATAACGTTGAAGATCCTGATGGGGATCATGAGCCAAGTTATATTCAGCAATGGCCAATAGTACGTAGTATGGTATCTGAAAATGAGAGTGTACGTCAACAGGATATTCGCTATATTAAGAATGGGGCATTTTTTGCTGAATGGATTAATGAAGAATATGCATCAATTGAACGTCATAATGAATGGTACTGGCACATAGCAACGATTGTTGCGGGGCAATATCCGCTTGAAAGACTGCCAGAACATGTGCGTGATATAGCAGCAAGGTTATACTATGGTGTGAGGGCATGATAGGAAATGATGCAGGCTTTAAGTGGTATAAAGAAGTTTAGCAAAGCAATAATAAGGCCTTTTTTAGGCTTTTTCAAGGAGGGGTATAGAGAACTATAGGGTTATATTTTTAAACAATTTTAAACAGGTTTTATTGCATATAGAAGGCTTTTAATATCATATCACAGACACATACACCTATAACCGATATGCGAGGATTCGTATATCGGTTTTTTATTATGGAGGATATAATGAAGGCACAAGAATTTTTTGCTGAACTGGAAAAGCTTGGTGGCAAGGTTGACGAGAGGCGATTGATAGCTCAATGCAAGCTTGCAAGTCGTTTTTTCCATGCCAGGTTTGAGGATGCCAATGATCCTTTGTATGATAGTGATTCGCTGGTTGAGGATGATACTTATTTGTATGTTAGTTTCAGGGCACTATCAGCCACGCAGTTTTATTGGAACGGTATGTTTTTGGATTTTTCAAAAGAAGGAGTGCTCAAAAAAGCCTACAGACTATTAAAGGGGCAAACGGTATACAGCAATCATGATACGCGGGTTGAGAACTGGGTTGGTGTTGTGGCAAGCAGTAAGTATGATGAAAGCGTAATTCCTGGCATCAATGCACGTTTAAAGCTTACCAAGGAATTTAACCAGAAAATTATAGCGGGGATTAAAGAGGGTGCCATTCATAGTGCAAGTGTGGATGTAGTGTTTAATTTTGAAAAGAGCCATCCGGATCTGGATGATTTCTGGTTTCTACAAGGTGAAGAAGTTGACGGGCAGATTGTACGGGTGATTGCAACCAACATTATAAGCTTTGGCGAGCTGTCACTGGTATGGCAAGGGGCCGACAGCCTGGCCAAGCGCATTGATATACAGGCAAGTGCACAGGGTACGATGCCTGATACTAAAGGAGGTAAATTCATGAAAGTACAAAAGCAATGGATAGCACAATTAGGGGTAGATACTTCAAGGTATGGTGATGGTGACACGGTAGAACTTTCAGAATCAGCTTTAAAGGATATATGTAAAGAAGCTGAAGCCATACTCCATAAAGCCAATGAAAAGGCAGACAGGCTTGAAGGTTTGTTTAAGCTTTTAGAAATTGAGCCAGATGAGAGCGCTGTTACCTTAGCAAAGAAGGATATTGAGGTAGCCAGAAAGGTTGTTGAGGACATACGTAATGAAGCATTAAAGTTTGCAAAGCTTTCTGAAGGCGATGCTTTACCGGATCCAATTAAAGATGCAATTGAACATGCGGGGTACGAACAGGCATCGCAACTCAGGGATGCCTATAGGGCAAAAGCTGAAAAGATTTTCCCGCTAACCTGTCCACATTGTGGAAGCATTGTGCAGAGGGCACGAGCTTCACGGGCTGATGGTGAAATGCCTAATATCAATCCTGATGAATTTAAGATACAATAGGAGGATACCAATATGGCTTTTGAAATATCTTTTAATGGAATTAATGATTATGCAACGTTTGAACTTGGTGCCGGTATACAACGGGGTATACATGAGGGGTTCCCGGTTAAGGTAAGTGCAAATAAGACGGTTTCGTTATGCAATGCTGAAGATAAGTTTAGCGGTGTTCTGGTAACCATTGAAAAGGATAATACATGTGGAGTTGTCAAGGAAACTGGTTACATTACCCTTCCCTACAGCGGAACTGCTCCACAGGCTGGTGAAGACAGAGAGCTTGTAGCGGATGGTAACGGTGGCGTAAAAATACCTGCTACTGCCGGTACAGGGAAGCTGTACCGTATTGTTGATGTTGATTCAACCAACAAAACTGTGACATTGAGGTTGGGATAAGGAGGAGTAACTATGAAAATAGAAAAGGTAGCATTATCACGTGAGATGTTTGATGAAGCACGCGAAACTGGTGTAAGTTTCAAGGAAATTCTGGAGCGTGAAGCAAGAAAGCAGGGAAAATTTAGTGATGAACTTGCTGCAAAAGGAATGGATGCATTTGCGCAGCAGCTGGCTGCACGTGATTTAAAGTTATCCGGTGCACATGCAAGTCTGGTTGACGATTTCTTTAAAACTGACGACTCCAGAATTCTTTTTGTGGAAACAATAAATGAATTTGTACGGTTGGGGATGCAGGAACAGCTGGAAAGTTTTGCATCCTTTCAGGATATTGTTGCTACCCGAACAGGGATAGTTGGCAGTGTATATCAGGGTGCTGAAGTTAATCTGGACACATCAACGGCAACTGCGTTACGCGTTGGTGAGAGGGGTACATTCCCTAAAGTGACAATAAACTTTAAAGATAAGACAATCACCTTGTTTAAGATTGGCTATCAGATTGAAGGGACATATGAAGCCATACGCCGGATGCGCACCAATGTATTTGGCACTGCAATGAAGGTGATTGGCAGAAACTTAGCACAGAGCAAGATAGCAGTTGCAATCGATGTGTTAATAAACGGTGATGGCAATGGCAATCCCATCCAGTCCATTAATGCACAGACAGCCGGAACTTTAACCTATGCAGATATCGTAGCTCTGGAAGAAAGCTTTGAGGATTTTGCTCCTAATGTGCTCATTTCAGATACTGCCATGCGAATTGCATACAGGAATTTACCTGAATACAAAGATTCAAATGGCCCAAGTATGATGGACGCTCCAAAGAAATGTAAGGCAGTTCCTTCAGGATGCATTATAGCTCTTGATAACCGTGCAGCTCTTGAAGAGGTATATGAGAAAGGAGCAAGTCTTGTTGAGTATGACAAGATAATAACGCAACAGATAGAAAATGCAGTTGTAAGTGAAGTATGCGGGTTTGCAAAGCTTTTCACCGGCGCAAGCAAGATGCTTGTAGTATAAGGAGGCAGTATGGATACAATTAAGGTTAAAGTGCGTGATGATATTGTTACCAGAGGTGGTGGTTTTTATGATATTGCAGGCAAGCAAAAAATTATGCCTCAAAAAGCTACGGAAGTCATTGAGGTAAAGGAAACACCTTTTGTACGCAGCAAGATTGCAACGGGTGAACTGATTGTGGTGTCACGAAAAAGTATAAGGGAAGACATAAAAGAATTCAAGGTGTTTGTTAATGATAAGTTCATCAAAGCAATCCCTATTGATGGCAGTATGGATGAAAAAGATGTCCTTGAGCTTGTGTATAGCGACAAAATGATCATCAAAGCCATTAATGACAGGGATATTATGGCGGTTGAAAAGACTGATACAAGTATTACCATACGGACGAAGTAATGCTCAATACGATTGATACAATAGCATTACACTGGCCTGCAGCGGCACTCACTTTATCAGAAGATGCCTATACAGCATTTCTGAATCATGAAGACATGTATATAGAGAGCCGTTTAAAAAAATGGGTTGGCGAGGAGGCATACGAGGATGCTAAGAAATCCATGCCTGCCAACCCACTGCGGGCTAATTGCTTAAAGGAAGCAGAGATGAATTTATTTCATGTCTCGTGTTTAGAGAAACTATGGCGTGATTGCAGTATGGGCAAAGAAAAATCTGTGACATTACCTTCAGGGATGTCAGTATCATTAACCAATTTGACCGAGACTGAGTACAAAGCATTGATTCAACAGTACCTTGATGAAGCGTATAGAGCTTGTGAGGAATACATATGTTTGTAAGGGAGCAGTACAGTACCCAAACATTAACGCGGGTATTTACTGAACTTTGCCGGCAGGATTTTATTGTATTAAAGCATCAAAGTAATCCTGGCAGGTTGAATATTGAAAAAGAACTATCGTACACTCCCATCCTTGCTACTGGTGATGTAATTTTTTCACATAAAACAAAGCAATCAAAAGCTGGCATGGTAATGGAAGGGGATGCAACTATATACGTTACGAAAAAGCAATTTGATGCATGTAATATTACTGTACTGGATAAAATCAATATTGGAGGTACTATCCAAAACAATACAGTACAGGGAGGCTCATCATACAAAATTAAGGAAATTAAGTATGATGCTTTTTTAGGTAGCAAGCCATTTATTGGACTTATACTGGAGAAATTGCCATGGGATTAAATTTTACAGGCAATTGGGATTTTTTTGATAATGCAAAACATATAGATACTCACATACGGGAACATATGGGAAATGCGCTTGAAACTGCTGCAGAAATAGTTCGGGCTAATGTGGTAAAGGGCATCCGCGATCAGAGGTATCCATTTGCACCACTTGCACAGCGCACGAAAGAATATAAGCAGATGAAAGGGCTGTCACCTCTTATTCTTATTGCAGAGGGTGATTATTTAGCTTCCTTTACCACAAAAAAAGTTAGCTGGGATGAAGTTCATATCGGTAGCAATCATCCACAATCGAGAGCACTTGAATTTGGGTATGAGCCACGGGGATTACCTGCCCGTCCTCACCTGGGGTTGGCTTTAGCTGAAAGTACTCATGATGTAATGAGCACACTTAGGGATGCATTTGCAACAATGTTTACTGGGTTGATTGAATGATACTGGATCATTTACAGTACTTTAAGGATATTATTGAAAACAGAATTAGCATTGATGGTGAATTAGTGTTGCAGGGTAAACTTTTTGAATTGTACCCACAACCAGCAACGCTTGTAGCATCAATTCCGTGTGCAGTCATTGGTCATAGAATTGGTAATGCCAATATAACTGGTGGCATAGACAAACGCATTGTTTCAGATGATGTTATTCTTACCCGTGAACTTATCATAACCAATCATCCCTATCAGATTGATTTTTATAGCAATAATATATATGATTTTTTTGATGAAGGAAGAACTGGCATTTTAACCCAGTTTTTGACTGAAGTATGTAGGCGTCCTTACCACATATGCAATGATGGTAGAGTTATAAAAATCCAACCGGGCATTTTTGGATTACTTGATGATCC
>JARYLT010000065.1 GCA_029907515.1 Spirochaetota bacterium
GTATTTACATTAATAGGTGAAGAAATAAAGGAAATAGCAATCCCATGTTGCAGCATTATTGCTTCATCATATAAAATTGGCAATAGCCCTGTTGGCGTTGTTGGCATTATTGGCCCAACGCGAATGGATTATGAAAAGGTTGTCCCGCTTGTGGATTATACGGGCAAAGTGGTTTCAAACTTTTTAACACAGATGACCAAATAATTCAAAACACAGTGTTTGATTACCATTGAATGCAGGGGGATGTATGAGCGGTAAGGATAAAAAGCATCACAATAATGAGCAACAACACGATGCAGTGAGCAAAGAAATACATGACCATAATAAAGAATTACATGAACACATGAATGCACAGGAGCCTGTGGGCGATAGCTCAACGAATCAGGCATCTGGTAAAGAAGAGCCACAAGCCGCACAGGATCAATTGCAACAGAAGGAGGATGCATTGCAGAAGTTACAGGAAGAATTGAATAAGAAGAATGAAGAATTGTCTGCACTGAAAGATTTGCTGATGCGCAGGCAGGCTGATTTTGAAAATTATAAAAAACGTGTCATCCGTATGCAGGAGGATGACAGGAAGTTAGCCATAAAGGATATGGCACTTGATGTTATTACTATCAACGATGATTTAATCAGAGCAATTGAAGCTGCCAGTAATGTCCAGAATGTTGAAAATTTAGCTGAAGCACATACATCGTTTGTTGAGGGTGTAAAGATTATATCACGGCAGATAGAGGATATGCTGAAACGCTATGGTGTTGAAGAGATTGAAAGCTATAACCAGCCGTTTGATCCAGAGTATAATGAAGCTATTGAAATTGATGAAAGTCCTGATGTTGGAAAGGACACTATTACCAAAGTATATCAAAAAGGCTTTAAGTTAGATAAATATGTGATCAGGGCTGCACGGGTTAAGGTGACGCGCCCGGCAAAAAAGCCTGATACTACCAGTGAACAAACTGAGGAAAATACGACAGCGTCACCGCATTAATGTGCATGATACAATGATACAAACTATCATTAGAATATATTCATAAAAAAGGAGAATGACTATGAGTAAGATAATAGGAATTGACCTTGGAACCACAAACTCATGTGTTGCAGTTATGGTTGGTGGTGAACCAGTGGTTATACCTAATTCCGAAGGGCAACGGACAACACCATCGGTTGTTGCGTTTACCGATAAAGGTGAACGTTTGGTTGGTCAGGTTGCCAAAAACCAGATGATAACCAACCCTGAGAACACCATCCGGTCAATCAAGCGGTTTATGGGACGTTCGTACAGCGAGGTTTCAAGTGAAATAAAAATGGTCCCATATACTGTTATGGATGATGGAAAAAATGGCGTTAAAGTTAAAACTATTGCCGGGGATTTTACTCCTCAGGAGATATCGGCACGGATTTTACAGAAGATGAAACAGAGTGCTGAAGATTACCTGGGCGAAAAGGTTACACGCGCTGTTATTACGGTACCAGCATACTTTAATGATGCACAAAGGCAGGCAACAAAGGATGCTGGCCGTATTGCAGGATTGACAGTTGAGCGAATTATAAATGAACCAACTGCAGCGGCACTGGCATATGGTCTTGATAAGAAGGAGCGTAATCACAAGATAGCTGTATACGATTTAGGTGGTGGTACGTTTGACATTTCCATACTGGAATTGGGTGATGGAGTGTTTGAAGTAAAATCAACCAATGGTAATACCCATTTAGGTGGTGATGACTTTGATCAGCGCATTATGGAATGGCTGATTGCAGAATTCAAAAAGCAAACAGGAATTGATTTAAGTACTGATAAGATGGCCTTACAGCGGTTAAAAGAAGCGGCTGAAAAAGCAAAGATTGAGCTTTCCAATAAATTGCAGACAGAGATCAATATACCATTTATTACTGCAGACCAGAGTGGCCCCAAACACCTGATCATGACATTAACCCGGTCAAAATTTGAAGGGTTGGTAGAAGACCTGATTGAATCAACCAAAGAACCATGCATTAAAGCTCTGGAAGATGCAGGACTTACACCTGGTGATATTGATGAAGTTATTTTAGTTGGTGGTTCAACACGAATCCCCGCTGTTCAGGAACTTGTACGCAGGGTATTTGGCAAGGAGCCTCATAAAGGTGTAAATCCGGACGAAGTGGTTGCAGTTGGTGCCGCTATTCAGGGAGGTGTGTTGGCTGGTGAAGTACATGATGTGTTGCTGCTTGATGTTATACCATTGTCACTGGGTATTGAAACATTAGGTGGAGTGATGACAAAGCTTATTGAACGCAACACAACCATACCAACACGGAAAAGCCAGATATTCTCAACTGCTGCTGATAACCAGACAGCAGTGTCAATACATGTGTTGCAGGGTGAGCGTGAACTGGCATCACAAAACAGAACCATTGGCAGGTTTGATTTAATAGGTATACCGCCTGCACCCAGGGGTGTGCCGCAGATTGAAGTAACGTTTGATATTGATGCTAATGGTATATTGCACGTATCTGCAAAGGATTTAGGTACTGGCAAAGAACAGAAGATCCGGATAGAAGCTTCCAGTGGTCTGAGCGAAGAAGAAATCAAGAAGATGGTGAAGGATGCAGAACTGCATGCAGAAGAGGACCGTAAGGCACGACAGCTTGTTGAAGCGCGCAATGAAGCTGATGCGCTCATCTATTCACTTGAAAAACTTATTCGTGAAAATGAAGGCAAGATAGAAGCCAGTGAAAAAGCATCCATTGAGGCAGAAATTGAAAATCTGCGGAAAGCAATGGAATCAACGGATATCAATGTCATCCGTGATGCAAAAGCAAAATTGGAACGTGCATCGCATTCCTTTGCAGAACGATTATACAAGCAGGGTGCTGAGCAGTATGCTAAATCACAACAGCCTGAAACAGGTGAGCAGGAGAGCGCACAGAGTGGCGAAAAAGTATATGATGCAGATTATGAAGTAGTGGATGATGATAAGAAAAAATAATAAATTATAAACAATTATACGGCAATGCTTGCCATTGTCGTATAATTTTTGTAATCTTTTTAAATAAGGGGTGATGACCTTGGCTACGACAAAGAGAGATTATTATGAAGTGTTGGGTGTTCCTCGGAATGCATCTGAAGATGAAATAAAGCAAGCTTACCGAAAGCTTGCTTTAAAATATCACCCTGACCGCAATAAAGGAAGCAAAGAAGCAGAAGAAAAATTCAAAGAAGCCACTGAGGCATATGAAGTATTGCGTGATCCCAAAAGGCGTGCGCAGTATGATAAATTTGGCCATGAAGGTGTTGCTGGATTTGAAGGTTTTGGCAGAGGGGCATATACAGATTTTTCGGATATTTTTGGTGATTTTGATTTAGGTGATATATTTGAAAGTTTTTTTGGTGCTGGTTTTGGTACCAGGACCCGTTCAACACGTGTTAGACGTGGTAGGGATATTCAATATGACCTTTCAATTACGCTTGAAGATGCAGCGTTAGGTAAAGAAGTTCAGATAGAAATCCCGCGTCATGAAGTTTGCAGTGCATGTGGTGGAACAGGTTCAGCGTCGGGAACAAAACCAACAGTATGTCCCGTATGTAATGGTACAGGACAGATACGCCAGACACAGGGGTTTTTCTCAATTACTCAGACCTGTTATAAATGCAGGGGGGAAGGCAAGATTATAACTTCGCCATGCAGGGTATGCAAAGGAACAGGTCTTGAGGAAAAACATCGCAAGATTACAGTAAAAATACCGGCTGGCGTTGAATCAGGTTCCCGCCTCAAGATTGCAGGTGAAGGTGAGCAGGGACCAGGCGGAGGGCCTGCTGGAGATCTGTATGTCGTAGTTCATATTCAAAAACATCCAATGTTTGAACGTCATGGTAATGACCTGATAAGCATTGTGGATGTTTCTTTTGCTGTTGCCTGTTTGGGTGGTGAGATAGAAGTGCCAACAATCTATGGAAAAAAAGCCAAGATGAAAATACCTGCAGGCACTGAGAATGGCCAGATTTTTAGACTTAAGGGTAATGGCATGCCGTATTTAGGATCGTATGGCAAAGGAGATCAGCTGGTAAAGATTAACATTAAAGTACCAAAGAAACTCAGTCCGCGCCAGAAGGAGCTATTAAAGGAGTTTGCCCGTATTGAGGGTGAAACTGTTGATTCAGACCGTGAGTTTTATACATAAATAATAAAAGAGCGGTTTTTACAGCCGCTCTTTTACATATTTTGATATAACATTTTGTGCAGCTTCCGACATCTCAATAAGTTTAAATGTATAATAGATAATCTTTTCTTTTGTTATAGTGCGAGAAGCTAAAATTTTGCTGACTATCTCAATTTTAAAATTTTCCAGAGTAAAAAACAGGGTATATTCATTTTGGTACTGTAATGTTTTTTCTACTCGCACAACTGCTTCAAATTCATTAAGCCGTTCAATAGTGCCATTCACTGGCTCATTGTCATCATGTTGTATGATTGCTTCTTCTTCCTTATCATCCTTTTTCTTTTGAATAGTGCATGGAATAAGTGTCTGTATATATGGGTGGTGAACCTCTTTTCCCCGTTTTATAGCATCAGGTTTTTTTAATAGTATTGTGTTTTCTTGAATTGCTGTAATCTCAGATTCAAAGGAATATTCAGCATCACCATTTCTAAAAAAGAATATTGATACAGGTTCAGTTATTATTTCATCGGGAAGTTGCCCTGGCTTTCTGAAATACCTGCAATGGATTGTATCTTCTGCAATTAGCATGATTTTTGCTATAAATGCTCTACCAGTCTGGCTGTATCCACAAACCAGTGTATCTGCAGATATATCCTCAATTGAATCAAGTGGTTGCTGATATTCTACAGGGTTATAAATTCGTTCATACGTAATAACAATATCCTTGAAGATATCTTTTAAATCGTCAGGAGGTTCTTTTAGTTTGGCCATATATTGCAGAAACTTAACTAAACCGGTTTCAAATAAAGCTTTATTGATAAATATAATTTCAGGCGAGCTTAATTTGGATAGTGCAACAATATGCTGAAGTATGCGAACCTGGTAACCGGTAAGCCCCCGCTGTCGGGCTTTATAGATAAAAATTTGCTCTAAGCTGGATTTTTTTAGTTTGAGATATTGATTATATTTTAGCAATGCAAAGAAAGCTATTACTAAAAAGATTACCAATACCGTTAAGCCAACTTCCCATAAAGGAGCAACACGCCAGCGAACTCCAAATACTGTAATTATTTCCATATTTTTGCCTATGTTTTATAGTAACCCGCGTGTGCCGTAGTGGTATGAATATTTGAGCTCCCTTGGTAAAGGTGGATTCCCGCATACAGGTATCTATCTACTTCGTAAAGAAGCATGATATCAACCTGCAGATTAGAGATTCCATGCTCAGTAGTGTTGGAACTACAATATGACATACCATACACGAACACCGCAGGCTTATAATCTAATATACACAAAGAATATATGTTGGCAACAAAAATTTTACTTGCTAATGTATATGTATTATCTATTACATTCTATTTTTTAGTGGAGATTTTTATCTTATTCTCATGAGCAAAAAAAGTATACATATAATTATCACTATTCTGGTATGTGTAGCCGCCCCATTACTTATTTATCCTTTTGGGAAAAATAAGGTTACCATTGAAACGTTTAAATGGCATATATTAAAAACAATCCATTGTAATGTGTATTATCCCTATGGGATGGAGCAGCTTGCTACAAAAACCGCTGTTATAGCTGAAAAGGCTTATGTCCACATAGCTGATGCATTGCAACATGAACTCAATGATCCGGTGCCAATCATTGTTTTTCCCTCACATATTGATTTTCAGGAAAATAATATTCTTCTTCAAATCATTGGTGAAGGTACAGGAGGATTTACTGAAGCTTTTAAAAATAGAGTTGTTGTGCCTTTCAACGGTTCGTATGATGAATTTCAGCATGTCCTTGTTCATGAGTTGGTCCATGCATTTCAGTTTAACATTCTTATGCGCGATAGTTCCGGTAAAATGCAATCAATGATGAGCATGGGTTCTGTACCGCTATGGTTTACTGAAGGCATGTCAGAGTATTTATCAATTGGCTTTGATGAAACTGCAGACATGACCATGCGTGATTTCTTTTTAAATGATCAGTACATTAGTTTGATGGATTTCACAACGTATCGAACTGGCAATATGTATTACTACTATAAGGTTGGGCAGGCTTTTTTTTATTACTTTGAGCAAGTATATGGAAAAGGTAAAATTGGTGAATTTTTACGAGATATACGGGATCTGGATAACTTTGAAGAAGCATTGAAGGTGCACACGAAGAAAAACCTTGAAGAAATTGATACTGAATTTAAACATTTTTATAAAAAGCGCTTCTATCCCGTAATAGCAGGAAGAAATTTTGATGAGGAAGAAGGGCAGCGAATAACCAACCACCAGAAAACCCGTTCAATATTTAATACCTGTCCAGCTATCTCACCCGATGGAAAAAAAATTGCCTATATTGATAACAGGGATATCTATTCCTCTATTTCCATAATTACTATTGGCGAAAAGGAAGCTGAAGAAAAATCCCGTGTTATACTGAAGGGCAATGAAACATCTGAATTTGAAGGGATGCATTTGCTTGATAACTATCTGTCATGGACGCCTGATGGTAAAGGCATTGTGTTTGTATCTCAGTCAAAAAACAGGGATGTTATATTTATTATTGATGCCAGTAATGGAAAAATTTTGAATGAAATTGTATTGCCATTCAGATCAATAAAGGACCCTGCGTTATCACCTGATGGAAAGTTTATATGTTTCATTGGGCAAACAAATATACAGAGTGATGTGTATATCTATTCATTACACGATAAATCGTTAAAACAGGTCACGCAAGATGTATACAGTGAGCGGTATCCAAAATTGGCTGCCAATAATACTGTCATCTTTTATTCATCCAATTATCCGGTAGGGGATTATGCCAGCCAGCAATACGCCATCATTAAACATACACTTTCAACAAATGCCCGAGAAGTTATTGTACAACCACAATCAAAAAATTTACAGGTTGATATTGCAAAGGATGGAAATAGTATTGTATATATTTCGAACAGGGAAGGTATTTACAATGTTTATCAGTATGATATATCCAAATCTAGTGAAACAAAGATAACCAATGCATCAACCGGTATATTTTATCCGCGCATATTTCCTGATGCAAACAAAATTGCATTTGTATCCTATCAGAATGGCGGGTATGATATTTTCATAAAAGAAGACATTAAACCAGTAACTATCGCCCCCCCTTTTAATACTGAGCATATACCAGTCATGTTACCACAAAGCTATTTCCCATTGTCACAGGCTATATGGGACAATTACACAACGACTGTTTCACCTGACTGGGTGTTTTTTGGGCTTGGTGGCACTGTGGGATATGGTTTTGCTGGTTTTGCTCAGATGAGTTTCAGCGATTATTTAGGCGACAATCGCATAGTGGTAACCACGGATTATCTTCGCTATGGCAGCAGTGCTAATTATTTAAACTGGGATGTGCAGTACCTTTATCTGCGCTATCGATGGGATTATTCGTTAGGTTTTTTCAGGCAAAAAAATCCTTTTGGCATATTTACTCTGGCAAGTATAAATGACCTGATTCACAATGCCTACTGGTCCACTCTGTCAATGGATCATTATGGTGTATATGCCATTGCAAGCTACCCATTTACCAAGTTTTCCCGGTTCAGCACGCGTGTTTCGTCAAGCCGCTATGAACGCGATTACAGCTACTTAGATCAGCGCCCAGATGTTTTTGCCAATTTAAATTCAGTTTCGGTGTCATATAACTACGATAATGTATTGTGGGGATTTCTGGCTCCCTTACGGGGCACACGCGGCCAGATAATGTTTACCCAGGTTGTAAATCTGACAGGCCAGGATTATTCTTTCAGCAGTATTGATATTGATGTGCGCCACTATTTGTTCCTGGACAAACAGTATGTACTTGCATTCAGAGGAATTGGCGGGAAAATAATGGGTGAAAAGAAAGAATATTTCAAGTACTATATTGGTGGATTTAATACGCTGCGTGGTCATCCGTTTATAGAATATGGTGGTACCAATGTTTTCCTGTTCAACGCTGAATTCAGGTTTACGTTCATTGAATCGATACGAATGGGTTGGCCATTGTTTTTAAAAATTGGTAATATTGGTGGCGTTTTATTTGTTGATGCTGGTTCGGCGTGGGATAATACGTATACATTTATGAATAAAGATACGGGAGAATTTCAGGATTTTAAAATGGATATGGGTTTTGGATTTAGG
Source organism: Spirochaetota bacterium (assembly GCA_029907515.1). Lineage (GTDB taxonomy): Bacteria > Spirochaetota > UBA4802 > UBA4802 > UB4802 > UBA4802. The sequence continues at coordinate 8,286 of JARYLT010000065.1, forward strand.
CTTACGCTATATCCCATAGTTATTTTAAAGCTTGACTATGCCTGGCCGTATTATTATTCAGGGTTTGGACATAAAGAAATTGTTTTCAGTTTAGGATATGAGTTTTAAATACAGGAGAATAATCAATGGAACGGTCTGCACATATTGAGCGTAAAACCAAAGAAACCGATATAACCGTAAAACTTTTACTTGATAGCATAGAGCCAGGCACCATACAAACCGGCATTGGTTTTTTTAACCATATGCTGACACTTTTTGCAGCTCACGGAAAAATGAGTATTCAGTTGAATGCAAAAGGTGATTTAGATGTTGATGCTCATCATACAATTGAAGATACAGGAATTTGCCTTGGGAAGGCATTCCAGAAAGCCCTTGGGGATAAACAGGGCATTGTACGGTTTGGCCAGGCGATAGTACCTATGGATGAAGCATGCAGCAGTGTAATTGTCGACATATCGGGAAGAGGATATTTTGTATACCGGGGTGACAAGTTAACTGGTTTAATACAAACATATAGCGAGGAGTTAACACTGGAGTTTTTCAAAGCATTTGCACACAATGCACAAATTACCATGCATATTCAACAATTATATGGCGATAACAGGCACCATATTCACGAGTCAATATTCAAAGCTGCAGGCATAGCACTGTACCGGGCCTATACAATAAGCGATAGCACTGGCATTCCTTCCACAAAAGGAGTCCTATGATTACCGTTATTGATTATGGTATGGGAAACCTGCGCTCAGTTGTTAAGGCAGTGGAAAAATATACCAGCGATGTCCAGATAAGCTCTGACCCTGGCAGTATAGCTGCTTCCAAAGCACTGATAATGCCTGGTGATGGTGCATTTGGGCATGCAATGGAAAATTTAACTACGCTGGGGTGGGTTGAGCCGCTCGTTGATTTCATACGGGGTGGAGGATATTTTTTTGGAATATGCCTGGGGTATCAGCTTTTATTCAGTACCAGTGAAGAATTTGGCCACCATAAGGGACTTGACATAATACCTGGTAATGTGGTACGATTTACTAATGATTTAAAAGTACCGCATATGGGATGGAATCAGGTTGTTTTCAAACAGCATCACCCGGTTATTGACGGTATTCCGCAATATTGCTACTTTTATTTTATTCACACATATTATCCTGTAGTGCTTGATAGCTCATGGATAATAGGCCAGACACAGTATTCAGTGGAATTTGCCAGTATTGTTGGGAAAGGTAATTGTATAGCAACACAATTTCATCCTGAAAAGAGCCATAAATATGGACTGCGTATGATAGAAAATTTTGTGAGGTTGGCATGCTCGTAATACCAGCTATTGATTTAAAAGAAGGTCGATGTGTTCGACTGGTGCAGGGGGACCCTTTACAGGAAACAGTGTATTCATATGATCCCGAAAGTATTGCAAAGCAGTTTGAAGAAGCAGGAGCAAAATTAATTCATGTAGTTGATCTTGATGGGGCTTTTGAAGGGCAGCCTGTCAATATGCATATAGTAAAAAGAATAGCAAAAGCAGTATCAATCCCCATTGAAATAGGAGGTGGTATCAGGACTGAAACGGCAATAAAGATGTATCTGGATGAAGGAATTGAAAGGATTATTATGGGAACGGTGTTAATGGAGGATACCTTCAGGGAGATAGCGGAGCGATTTAAGGAATATATTATTGCTGGTGTTGATGCCAAAGATTTAAAAATAGCCACTCATGGCTGGAAAAAAATTATTGACATGGATGCAATCAAATGTATAAAGGAGCTTCAAAGTATTGGCATCTCTGAGATCATTTATACAGATATAGCAACTGATGGGATGCTGCAGGGGCCAAATTATACGTCCATAGAAAAAATTTTATCTGAAATTCCTGGCATAGCTCTTATTGCTTCTGGTGGTGTTTCAGCTATTGAAGATTTGGAAAAGTTAAAAAAATATGAAAATCATGGATTAAAAGGTTGTATTGTTGGTAAGGCCATATATGATGGGAGGATAGATTTACGCAATGCTATTACATTGTGTGACTAAATGGTGAAACACATGAACGATGACATGTCATTATATGATGAAGATATAAAATTCCCCATTGAAATAGAGCAGTATGAGCGGAAAATCTATGATTTAAAGCAGTTGATTGAAATAAGCAAGGGATTAAATTCAACGTTAGATTATAATGTTCTTATTGATTCAATTCTCTTAACCTGTATGGGTCAGATGCAACTTCTAAAGGCTGGCATCTTTACACACAGAAGTATTGACCGGCAAGAATTTGTATTGCACAGGAATTACAAAGGCTTTGAAATAGACCATAAAAATGAATACTTAATTCCTACTAATTCCAAACTCATCCAGTTTCTTGATGCCAATTTCCGTTGTTATACATTAAATGAATTAAAGGAGCTTCTGCCTGATGAGCCTTCACTGGAAAATCTCATACGATTGGACCCATCATTGATAGTCCCGTTAAAGGGCAAGGGTACTCTCAATGGAATAATTGTTCTTGCTGACCGGATAAACCAGAAAGGCTTCAGCGAATCTGATAAGGAGTATATGTTAAACATAGCTTCCCTTGCAGGAATTGCTATTCAAAATGCTTATCTGTATGAGCTGGCAACAACCGATATGATGACAAAGCTAAAAATTCACCATTATTTTCAGACAGCATTAATGGAAGAACGTGAAAAATCGTTAAAAAGCAGTTTGCCTCTATCACTCATAATGATGGATATTGACCATTTTAAAAATTTCAATGATGCATATGGTCATAGCTGTGGTGATATGGTTTTGAAAAATGTTGCTTCTGTTATTTCCAGTTCCGTAAGGCAAAGTGATATTGCTGCACGCTATGGTGGTGAGGAATTTGCTGTTATACTTCCTCATACTGATATTAATGAAGCGTTTAAAGTAGCTGAGCGTGTTCGTATATCAGTTCAAAAGTCATATGTTCTTTTTAAAAGAAAAAAGTTAGGAGTGACTGTTTCACTGGGCATAACACAATTCAATCCTGCTATCGATATATCAACAAAGAATATTATTGAACGAGCTGATAAAGCATTATATGTTTCCAAGCAGCAGGGCCGAAACAGGACAACAGTTCTGCTTTCTGATAAATAATAAATAACAAGAATAATAGTTGACTTTTTTATTATATGCAAATATAATAAAGCATCTTTTGGGACTATCTCAACATATGTAATTGTATAATATTAAAAAAGGGATATTATTTATGGTATATAAGAAGGGCAAGGGAATTATACATTGTTTTAAGTACATTGCAGCACTATTAGTTATTACACTTTCTGTAAATTTTATTGGTTACCCTCTGATGGCACAAACAATAGAATCCGACGCAGGTAAAAAATATAAAGATGTTCCCTATCAGGATGAATTTTCTAAAAAAGCACAGGAGCGCCGTGAAGAATCACCCACCATGCAACGGGATCCACGGCTGGCATGTCTGTTATCATTAATAGTTCCTGGAGGAGGGCATGTTTATCTGCGCAATGACCTCAAAGCAGCGGGTTTTTGTCTGTTAACAGCTACTGCATATTCTGTTTCGGCATATTACCTCTATGTAGCACTGATTAAAACAGATTCATCAACCGAAAAAAAATCCCGGCTTATACTATCGGGATTGTTATTTGTTGTTGGAGCGCTCATTCATGTAGTTGGTATTGTTGAGGCATATAATGACGCAATTGAAATTAATGAAAAACAGTTTTACTTTGGAACCGAAAAATCATCAAGTCCCTATGTTGCCAGGAATTAAAAAAGGGTAACCTTCTTTACAACCACCATATTTTTGGTAGGCTTCAAAGCTCTATACAACAAAATTTTAGAAAAAATTGATTGGTTATATTATATTGTATTAAACGATAGATTGTGAATAATATTATAAAAATATAGTATTATACTGTTTAAATTTATTGACATAATAATGCTAGTATTATTATTTTGTCATTTCACAGGGGCCCATAGCTCAGCAGGTTAGAGCGGCTGACTCATAATCAGTAGGTCCGGGGTTCGAATCCCTGTGGGCCCAATACAGGGAGGATGTCCTCACATTGTTATTATGTAATGCAATTTCAAAAATCCGGGAGAAGTATATGTACGCAATAGTTGAAATAGCTGGAAAGCAATATAAAGTGGAAAAGGATAAAACTATAGCTGTTGACCTGCTTGAAGCAAAGGATGAAGAAACAATAGCTATCGATAAAGTAATGATGCTTGTTGATGGCGATAGAGTTTTAGTTGGTCAGCCGTATTTATCAAATGTAGAGGTTAAAGCTAAAGTTGGTGGTGTGGTTCGTGGCAAGAAAGTTCGTGGTATAAAATTTAGGAAGCGTAAAAATTACACCAGGACATTAGGGCATAAGCAGCCGTATACCAGCATTACTATTGTTGATATGTCAGTTAAATAGTGATCACTATCATAGTACAGGGGATAGACGTTACAAACAACCACTTTAGCCTGTCAGGTTCTGTTTTTGCTGTCAGTATAACAGGGCATTCAGGTCAGGCATCAAAAGGCAATGATATAGTGTGTGCTGGTGTTTCGGCATTATCACAATCAGTTGCGTTAGCGTTAGAATATTATGAGATAGCTCATAGTATCAGTCAGCAGGAGGGATTACTGGAATTTTCTGTCAATCTCGATAGTCTTCATGATGATAAGAAGATTCGTTGTGAAAGTTTAGTTAGCGTTTTTATCCTTGGAATAAATGAGATAAGGAAACAATATCCTGAATTTGTACGTGTAAGCATAAAAGAGTAACTATAATATATTACGACAATAACTGAAATAATGAGGTGAATATATGGCACATAAAAAAGGTGGCGGTTCATCGCGAAACGGACGGGATTCCCGGTCCCAACGCTTGGGAGTCAAGGTTTTTGGTGGGCAGTTTGTGAAAAGTGGCTCAATTATAGTACGCCAGAGAGGAACAAAACTGCATCCTGGCACTAATGTAAAACGTGGCAGCGATGATACTCTATTTGCTGTTACTGACGGGATAGTAAAATTTGAACGCCTTGATAAGGAAAGAAAAAAGGTATCGGTGTATCCTGTTCAGGCATAAGGTACAGTATATTATTATAGTTATAGCTATACTAATAATAAAAGCTTGTATTGTTATTGTAACAATATAAGCTTTTTTTATTTAGAGAGTTACGTTCACCTCATACCCGACCTCTCTCCTTCGTAAAGCGAAAGAGGTGGGATTCCACATATGAAATGGCGAGAATCTTGTTTATTTTAGTAAAAAGATTTCTCATCCCGATGCAATCGGGCTTCGAAATGACAGGTAGAAGACTATGGTTTGAAATGATGAAACAAGAAATGTCATTTGAGGAATGAAGTAAGGAAAAATCATGTTGATTCACTGGAGAAGCTTTCTCATTTCTGATAAAATCAGCATGAGAAGTGTGAATATACTCTATTTTCATGTACGACAAATATAATGAGCTATCCTATATTCTATTATTGTAAGTGATGCAGGCAAAAACGTGGCAAAATTTAAAGATAACATAGTCATTAAAGTGCGTGCTGGCAAAGGTGGTGCCGGTGCAGTTTCGTTCAGAAGGGAAAAGTATATCCCCAGGGGTGGTCCTGATGGTGGTGATGGTGGTAAAGGTGGTGATGTCATTATACAGGCCACGCAGGGATATTATAACCTGGGGCATCTTTTTAAGGATAGGATATATAAAGCCCAGAATGGTGGTTTTGGTATGGGCCAGAACCGTCATGGCAGGGATGGGCAGGATTTGATTATAAACGTACCAGCAGGTACACAGGTACTGGATGCAGAATCCGGAGAACTTTTAGCTGATCTTGTCCATGAAGGTGATACAGTGTGTGTTGCCAGAGGTGGTATGGGAGGAAAAGGCAATGCGTTTTTTAAAACAGCAACACATCAGGCACCACGGTTTGCACAGCCTGGTATGCCGGGTGAAGAACGTTCAATTTTACTAAACCTTAAATTAATTGCTGATGTAGGATTGGTAGGGCTTCCCAATGTAGGTAAATCAACATTGCTGAAAGCTATCACCAATGCTCAGCCAAAGATTGCTGACTATCCGTTTACTACACTTATCCCAAATTTAGGGGTTATTGAGAGGGGTGAAACTGTAATTAAAATAGCAGACATACCAGGAATCATTGAGGGAGCACATAAAGGACTTGGGCTGGGGCTTTCGTTTTTACAGCATATTGAGCGTGTACGGATCATCCTGTTCTGTATTGAAGCAATTGATGCTGACCCACTGTACACACTTTCACTGTTAAAGGCTGAACTGTCCACGTATAATAAGGATTTGCCACAAAGAACATCCATGATCCTGTTAACAAAAAGCGATAGTGTAAATGAATCAGTAATACTGAAGCGTGTTGCACTGCTTGAAAAAGAAAAATATACAGTGCTTCCCATATCATCATTGACAGGATACAATATGGATATATTAATAGAAAAACTTTTTTTGTTAATGGAATAGTTACATGCCACGTTCTGCATATTTAAAACATGTAAAAACAATTGTGGTTAAAGTTGGGTCATCGCTTATTACTGATGAATCAGGTATATCAAAAAAGCAGGTTACCCGTCTGGTTGATGATGTTGTATTTTTATTAAAGAAAAAATATCGGATTGTTATTGTAAGTTCTGGAGCTATCAGTGCCGGTTCAGCGGTTATGAAGAAAAAACGCAATCTGTGCACCATACCTGAAAAGCAAGCTCTGGCGGCTATAGGCCAATCCATACTTATGGATGTGTACCGTGAATGCTTTAACAAATATGGTTATGAAGTTGGCCAGATTCTGCTGACCGAAGATGATGTAAAACATCGGCGCAGGTTTTTAAATGCCCGCCATACCTTAAACGCCCTTTTGGGAATGGGTGTTGTACCGATAGTTAATGAAAATGACTCTGTGGTGATTAAAGAAATTAAATTTGGCGATAATGATACACTGTCTGCCCATGTTGCCAATATTGTGCAGGCAAATCTTTTGGTGCTGCTGTCAGATGTTGATGGTTTTTACTGGGATAAGGGTGACACTGAACCGATATCAGAAATTCATGAAATTAATGATGAAGTGCGAAAGCGCTGCAGAGGTGCTGGCAGTGAGCATGGTACTGGTGGTATGTATACAAAAATAAAAGCCGGAGAAATGGTCATACAATCCGGTGAGATGATGATTATTGCGAATGGCAGGACAGAACATATCTTACGGCGAATTATGCAGGGTGAAAAGATAGGTACGCTGTTTTTAGGTAAAACGCAATTGAAAAGCAAAAAGCGCTGGATAGCATTCAATGTAAAGCCAAAAGGAAAGCTTATTATTGATGATGGTGCTGTTAAGGCGCTTAAGGAAAATAAAAAATCCTTGCTGGCAATAGGCATAACACAAATAGAGGGGAATTTTGATCTGGGTGATGCAGTAGAAATTACTGATAAAAGAGGAACCCTGATTGCAAAAGGTATTGTTAATTATAGCAGCGGAGAGCTTGAAAAAATAAAAGGCAAAAACACTCAGGAGATAAAAAAAATATTTGGTTCAAAATACTATGAAGAGGTTATTAACAGGGATGATTTGATTGTTTTTTAATGGTTGAGGAAGAAGTATATTACATGCTTTTATGTAACAACAGATATATAGTTGTTTCTACAATAAAAATGTTAGATACAATACATGTAACTCATGGAAAAAATACTTGTATAAACAATTATGTAACAGATAGTAAATCATAATTTTATAAACAGGTAAATGGTATGATAGATAAAATTTTGAGTTTATTTTTTGGTACAAAGCACGAACGCGATATTAAAAAGCTACAGCCCATTGTAGCTCAAATAAATGCGCTGGAAGATGAGGTTAAAAAATTAACTCAGGACCAGATGCTGGCAAAAACTGCTGAGTTCAGAGGGCGCATAGAGCAGGGTCAGCCAATGGATGAACTGTTACCGTATGCGTTTGCCATGGTAAGAGAGGCTGCATGGCGCACCATCGGCATGCGTCATTTTGACGTCCAGCTTATGGGTGCCATTGTTCTGCATCAGGGAAAGATTGCCGAAATGAAGACAGGTGAAGGCAAAACGCTGGTTGCAACGATGCCGGTATATCTCAATGCACTTGCGGGTAAAGGGGTTCATGTTGTTACTGTTAACGATTATTTAGCACGCCGTGACTCTGAGTGGATGGGTCCAATTTATAAATATTTAGGGCTTACGGTTGGCGTTATCCAACATAATATGGATTATTATGCACGCCAGAAGGCATACCGCTGTGATGTGACCTATGGAACCAACAATGAATTTGGTTTTGATTACCTCAGGGATAATATGGTAGAACATAAATCCCTCAGAGTGCAGCGTGATCTTTACTATGCAATTGTGGACGAGGTTGATTCAATACTCATTGATGAAGCGCGTACACCGCTTATCATCTCGGGTTCCACTGATGAATCCACCAGGAAATACTACCTGATAAATAAAATTATTCCAAGCCTTAAAGAGGGTGTTGATTATGAAGTAAACGAAAAAGACCGCAATGCCCTATTGACCGAAGAAGGTGTGAAACATGTTGAAAAACTTTTAAAGATAGATAATCTGTACGATAGTCGCAATATAGAACTGGTGCATCATGTTAATCAGGCATTAAAAGCTCATACTTTATTTAAACGTGACATTGATTACATTGTGAAAGACGGGCAGGTCATTATTGTGGATGAATTTACTGGAAGGCTTATGCCCGGCAGGCGCTATTCTGATGGATTGCATCAGGCACTGGAAGCAAAGGAAAATGTGCCAATAGCGCGTGAAAGCCAGACATTTGCACAGATTACCTTCCAGAATTATTTCAGGATGTATAAGAAGTTAGCTGGTATGACCGGTACAGCTGATACAGAAGCTATCGAATTTAAAAAGATATATAACTTAGATGTTGTTGTCATTCCCACAAATGAACCAGTACGAAGAACCGATTATCCTGACAGGATCTATCGTACCGAAAAAGAAAAGTTTAATGCTATAGTACAGGAAATTCAGCAATTGCGAGAAGAGGGCAGGCCAGTACTGGTAGGTACTATCTCTATTGAAAAATCTGAAAAATTATCGGACATGCTGAAAAGAGTGGGCATTCCGCACAATGTGTTAAACGCAAAGTATCATGAAAAGGAAGCCCAGATTATTGCTGAAGCAGGACGCCCTGGTACCGTAACTATCGCCACCAATATGGCAGGTCGTGGTACGGACATTGTGCTTGGTGGCAGAAAGACGTATATTGATGAACTGGAGAACTGGAAGCCCATTCATGATGCAACACTATGGGAACGCTTCAGGGAAGCAATTTTAAAAAGTAACTTTGAAGAAGCAGCAAGCCTTGCCAATACCATGGTAGGACAGGATCAGCACAAAGCACTGGATATTGTACGTAAAGGTAAGGAGTGGCTTGATAATCATAATAAAGTGGTTCAGGCAGGTGGATTACATATTCTGGGTACTGAACGTCATGAGGCACGACGAATTGATAATCAGTTGCGTGGGCGTTCAGGAAGGCAGGGCGATCCAGGGTCATCACGGTTTTATCTTTCACTTGAAGATGACCTGATGCGGATTTTTGGCTCAGACAGGATTTCAGGTATTATGCAGCGTTTGGGTATGGAGGAAGGGCAGGAAATTGAAAGCCGGATGGTGTCGCGTGCCATTGAAAATGCACAGAAAAGAGTGGAAGCAAGAAACTTTGAAATACGCAAGCATCTGCTGGAATATGACGATGTCATGAACAGCCAGCGTGAATATATTTATAAGGAACGCAATGCAATCCTTGATGGTGAAGATGTTTCGCCCAAAATTCGTGAGTATATTGATGATGTGGTGGAAAGCTGGATTCCTTATTTTACAGAAGGCAAACGTCATTCAGAAGACTGGGATATTGAAGGATTGAATGGTTTTCTTAAATCAAAGTTTGGATTTGATATTGGATCGTTAGGGTTAGATATTGAGGGTTTATCGCATGATGAACTTATTGATTGTGTAAAGGAAGAATTGCTGAAACTATATAAAGCAAAGGAAGAGGAAGTTGGCAGCGACCATATGCGTACGCTTGAACGGCTGGTATCGCTTCAGGTGATTGATACCAAGTGGCGTGATCATCTGCTGGTTATGGATGACCTGCGTGATGGTATATGGACAGCAGGCTACAGTGAGCGTAACCCGCTGGTTGAGTATAAGCTAAGGGGTTTTGATCTTTTCAACGAGATGCTTGATAATCTAAAATTAGATATCATTGAGATGCTTCTGAAAGTGCGCTTACAGAAGGTTGAGGAAATTGAACTTAAACCTGAAGAGCTTCCAGTACCGTTTGGGCAGGAAATAAAACCGGAGGTTGAACAGTTTGGTGCTGGTGGCATTCCTGTTGCTGCTATACCGCGGCCATCAATACGCAGCCAGGAAGATAAAACCCGGGAAATAACAGGCGGTGTAAAACGCAAAAAAACAAGAAGAAGCAGGCGAGGCTAACTATACAGGCGTCAATACGTGTTAGATAACGATTTTGCTATGTAGTGTATTAAGAGGTTTCTATGAGTTTAATGAAAAGCATTTCAGGCATTCGGGGTGTGGTTGGGGAATCTTTTACGCCTGATTTGATTACCAGGGTTGCAATGGCATTTGCCAGGCATATACATGGCGGCAACGTTATAGTTGGTCGTGATTCCAGGATTACCGGGCAGCAGATTGCACAATGTTTTGAAAGTGTGCTGTCACTATGTGGATGCCAGGTCATTGATATTGGTGTGGTGCCAACGCCTACTGTACAGATTATGGTGGAGCACACTAAGGCCAAAGGTGGTGTGGTTATTTCTGCATCACATAATCCCATACAATGGAATGCTTTCAAGCTTATCAATGCAACTGGTAGCTTCTTTGGTCCTGACGAGATGAATACGTTTTTATCACTTGTTGATACCATTACGCCATTTGGTGCAAAGTGGAATGCCATAAAGCCTGTTATGTGCGATAGTTCTGCGGCAAACGTCCATATTGAAAAAGTACTTGCTGCCATAGACGTTGCCGCTATTAAAAAAAGAAAATTCACGGTTGTACTGGATTCGGTTAATGGTGCTGGTTCAATCATTACTCAAGAACTGTTGAAGAAATTAGGATGCAGGGTAATACCCATTCATTGCGATATGACTACCGGTACATTTCCCCGGGGAGCAGAACCTGTTGCACAAAATCTAAAAGCATTGTCAAAGGCTGTGAAAGAACATAAGGCCGATATTGGCTTTGCGCAGGATCCGGATGCAGACAGGTTGGCGATAGTTAATGAAAAAGGAAATCCCATTGGCGAGGAGCTTACCGTGACACTTGCTGCCTTGCGGTGTCTTGCAAAGAAGAAAGGGCCTGTGGTGGTGAATATGTCCACAACAAAAGCAATTGAGGATGTTGCGTCGCGGTTTGGTGCACCAGTGTATCGCTCAAAGGTTGGCGAAATACATGTGGTTGAAGCAATGAAACAATACAGGGCAGTGATTGGTGGTGAAGGTAACGGCGGTGTTATTTCGCCAGAGGTCCATTACGGGAGGGATAGCCTGGTGGGTATCGGGTATTGTCTGGAGCTAATGGCACACAGAAAAGAACCAATTTCACAGATTGTTGCATCACTGCCAGGGTATTATATGCACAAGGATGTCCTGAATATAAGCGGTGGATTTGATACCGGAACTATCGCCCAAAAAATTAAAGAACAGTATGCTGATGAAGTTATTAATACCCTTGATGGTATACGCATAGATTTTGTGCACCATGAAGCGTTTCAGGGTGGCTGGGTGCATTTACGTCCTTCCAATACGGAGCCAATATTCAGAATCATTGCTGAAGCGAAGTCAAAAAAACAGTGTGAAGCCATTGTAAACACGTTCAAAACAATGAAATAATGGATGTGCATATAATTACTTGACAAAAATCAGCCTGCCTCCGTAATACTATCGAAATCAAATTATTTGCTATTGTGTCCTCTTGGCGGGAAACCGCTTCAGGCGGGGAGCAAAATTCCCATATTTTTTTGAATTTTTAATTGATTCTGGTATGTTGCTATATTATTTTCTATTGGGTTAGGGGAATGTTTGAACAAAGAAACTACTGTGGTGAGTTAACAATTAATGATGTTGGTACAATGGTTCGTTTGGCAGGTTGGGTTGATACCAAGCGAGATTTAGGTGGCATAATATTTATTGAAATGAGGGACGTGACTGGAATTGTACAGGTTGTG
>JARYLT010000066.1 GCA_029907515.1 Spirochaetota bacterium
TTTGCTCTGAAATTATATATCGTTCAGCTGAATTATCTGATCATTTGGTTGATACTATTTATATTGGCGGTGGTACACCATCATTACTTCAAAGCAGTTATTTTGAAGTACTCTTGAACACCATTAAAAATTATTATGCGATAGCTCCTGAAATTGAAATCACAGTAGAGTGTAATCCAGATAATTACTCAATACAATATATAAAAGAACTATATTCGTTAGGAATAAACCGATTTGTGTTAGGAGTACAAACCCTGGACAAAAGTGCATATGAATATATTGGTAGAAAACCAAAACCTGTCGGTAGGGAAATAATAGAAGAATTTTGCAGTATTCCTGATATTATTTCATGTATTGATATCATTGTTGGTATTCCCAAACAAACTGTTACAAGCTATATTGATTCACTGAACACACTAATACAATATAAACCTAAACATATTTCTGCATATATATTAACCTTTGAAAAAAATACTGCCTTAAGCTCACGAGTTCCACACTCAGAAAAGTTTTCAAACTTTCAGCGTAAAATGTTTGAAAAAACAATAACAATTCTTACCACTTCAGGTTATCGTCATTATGAAATTTCAAATTTTGCACTACCACAATTTGAATCGCGCCATAATTGCAAATACTGGAATTTTGAAGAATATATAGGCTTTGGTGCAGGTGCGCATTCTTTTTATAAACAAAGACGATATTATAACAGCAATCTTAACGATTATCTCAATAATCCTATTGACAGCCGTATAGAAGATGTCCGGACAATAAAGGATATCGCTATAGAATACCTTATGAACAAATTACGACTGATAGACGGGTTTTTTCTCAATGAATTGTATATAAAAACCAATTATGTTCCAAACTCAGGCTTTAAAGATGCTATTGAATTATTAATTGAAAAAAAATTATTACAATGTTCTATCATAGAAGGGCAGGATAAATTACAGTGTACTTATGAAGGTATGTTTATGTTAGATTCAGTTTTATTTGAATTGATGAATAGTATTTAATCTTTAACTACAAAATATTTGCTGTAAATGGTGTTTATCCTTGCATAATAATCTGCAAGGCGTTCATTGTTAATCAACGTAAAGTAATATGCAAGCAATTGAGAGCCACGTACAACATAATTATTTAAATCACGCCCTCGTAATCCTTTAATAATTTCAACATTCCCTTTTTCAATATATGCAAGTCCCAATGCAATATAGCGTTGCAAATTGGATATATCTCTCTTCAGTTCATCATCATTACTGGCCACTAACTGTGAAACTTTAATCTCATCCAAACCACCTGATAATAAGAAATATTTCTTTATATCTTTCATTGAAGTGGCAATAGTGGCTCTGTTAACAGCATCTTTGAATAATGCAGAAAATTTTTCAAAGGCAACAAGTTTTTCCTGGTCAGTTTCTGGTTCAGTACCAAATATTTTTTTATAAAGATTAAACGCAATCTTTTCTACTTCCTGACAATCAGGATCTGCATTTATTACTGCTTTTAATTTATGATAATTCTTTGGGTTTCTGTCCAATATTTTGATATAGAGATTAACACCATTCAGTGCTTCAAGATATATTGGCAAATTACCAGATGAAAAATCCCTTTCAGTATATTTTTTCATTCCTTCAATAATCATCGATGATTGGGCAGTAATCAGAAGCGCATCCATATCAGGCTGGAAATCCCTGGATGAGCGTTTACGTATAGTATCAGAACTATCTTTTTCAGGTTTAAAATCTTCTGTATCGTCATCTACTTTTCTGTTTTTTGCAGTACCATGTTGCTTTTTTTCTTCAATTTCATCATCCAATTTAAACAAATCATCATCAAAAGAAAACTCATCGATCTCTGACATTACAGCAAACCTCATTAAAATTATTAAATCAATTATATCTATTTACAAAGATACCTGGTCTATATCATTTTTTCAAGCTCTTTTATCATTAATTATTCTTAACATCATCATGTCCGTACATTTCTATTCTTAATTTTCGTAATTCATTATTCATGTAATTCCATGTATACTGTGCCAGCTGTTCAACAGTCATATCTTTAAAAGTTTCGGGTGTTATCTCATCAAGTACCCTTAAAGTAATTTTATGTTTGCCATGATAATCAATGCTGTATTTTGGCAATGCAAAGCGTGTTCCTTCAATAATAACAGGCATGATAGGAACATTCATGTTCTTTGCCAGTATAAAAGCACCCATTTTAAACTCCTTAAGATGACCATCAGGTGATCGTGTTCCTTCAGGGAATATAAATACAGGGCTACCTTCTTTTAAATGCATTTCACAATCCTGTAACATCTGTACACTACTTTCCTTAACACCTCTGAATAACCTTACATATCTGTTCAGGAACATATTCCAGCCAATTACTGGTACCTTAAAAATTTCTGCCTTTGAAACCCATTTAAAATGTTTATATAGCCTGAATGCAACCAGTATATCCAGCTGCGACTGATGGTTTGATACAAATACATATGGTACATTATTTCGTATCTTATTCCTTCCTTCCACTTTTATCTTCCACGGAGGCATCACATAGGTATATAATGAACCCCAGAAACATGTGAGTAAATGTAACAACCGTAACCTTTTATCAAATGGGTAGGTGATAACCCTTAGCAATACTGCTATAATAAAAAGTATCAATGATGTGATTGCTACAAATGTAAAAAAAAGCGCTGTAATTAATTTACCTTTCATACTGGTTAAACTCCGTTGCTAACAGGATCTTGTAATGTTATTTGTATGTTTTTTACAGGGTAATATTGACTGCTATATGTAGCAAACTCTGTTGAAAACAAAATATACTTCTTATCATAGTAAAAATCAACAAAATATTTTATTTTTATAGAATTTTAATATGTCATTAGTACTGCTCAAAACTACTTTATAATATATAATAATTGAATTTAATACCACCACTAACGGCAGCAAAGATAATAAAGCATTTCTTGCCTTATAAAAGTTAAGGAATAAATATTAATATTATTTTATGCATTATTTTGTACAAAATCTATGAATTGAGGAATAAATTCAAATATATCAGCCACAACAGCGTAATGCGAAACATTAAAAATAGGTGCGCAGGGATCTTTATTTATTGCTATTATTGTTTTTGCCCCTTTAATACCAGCCACATGCTGCGAAGAACCTGAAATTGCACAGGCAATATATACTTTGGGTGCAATGCTTTTCCCTGTTATGCCAATCTGCTTGCTATATGGTAGCCATCCATAATCACATACAATACGTGATCCTGCTACAGCACTGTGTGGAAAAACTTTTGCAAATTCATATATCAAACTTAAATTTTCCCTTGAACCAATTCCTTTGCCTGCACCAACAATTACATCAGCCTCATCCAGTGATGTATCCTTCATATCCTTTGTAATAAAATTACAATATATATGTTTATTGACTTCAGGAATGTGAATCGTCGTTATGTGTTGTGTTTGCACATCAGTAATGGTATATGGCTCAAAACTGCCAGGAAGTACTGTAAGTATTATTGGAGTATCATTTATAACAATATGGTGATCTAACTTACCAGCGTGGCTACCACGTGTTACTGTAATACGTTCAGCAACATCTAAAGAATGTATTTGAGTAATACACTGTGCATTAATACTAACTGATAGTGCTGGGATATAGTCTATCGAAAATGGTGTATGCATCCCAATAATATACGAGGCATTAACTTCTCTGATAACTGAAGAAATATACTTAACAAGAACATGTGCACTGTACTGCTCAATGTTTAAATCCAATATAAAGGTTTTAAACTCACTTGAACAGTAACTATCGCCACCAATATTTCCAAAGGGAATCAATATATATATAGGCATTGTATTGTTTTTAGCAATTTTCTTTGCAGCAGATAGCATTTCTAATGTTGAAGGATTTATTGTACGGTTTTTAACATCGGCAATAATTAAAATACTCATAGTGCCTCACAAAACTGCATTTTTATGGAGAATAGTATAAAGCTCAGTAACCTTTTGTGAAATGCTTCCCTCAATAAACTGGCATTGCGTGGTTTTTTGTGGCATGGTAAAATAGCTTTTAGTTTTCCCGGTGGACGTTATTAAATCATGTTTTATAATTGCAATTTCTTGTTTACGTGCTCGCAGTACGTTTGACAGGGAAGGGTAGCGTGGTTTATGTATACTTGATTGAACCGAAATGACACACGGTATGGGTAATTCATACATCTGTGATTCCTGTGCATCCAGCTCACGGGTTATGGTTATGGTAGTATTATTAAGCGATAGTTCCGTTACACCAGTGGCATGTTTATATCCTAACATTGCTGCAATCAGCTGTCCTGTTTGCTGATTCATTGCATCTTCGGACATTACACCAGTGAATATAATGTCATAGTTTTGTTGTGCAAATTGTGTTATTGCCTGTGCAATTACGTATGGATTATGTAATCTATCATCGTCGGATTGTATGCAAAAAGCTTCATCAACTCCCATTTCCAGTGAACGTCGTAATGCTTTTTGTACTCGATGGGGTCCAACAGAAACAGCATGTATGTACGATGTTAAACCACAATCTTTTAACTGCAATGCTTCTTCAAGGGCATATTCATCATACCGATTAATCACATATACTGTTTTTTCGTCATATTCGGGTATACCATCATTTAAATACACTAATGCATTGGCATCGGGAACCTGTTTAACGCACACAAGGATTCTAAATTTATTTTCCATAATTTGTACCTGATAGTATATGTTGCAATTACAATGGATAGCTATAATAATTTTTACTGTAAATCCATCATATTATAATAGATAAAAAAATCAACAAAATAACGAACGTTCGTTATATTTTTCTTGACTTTTTCTACAGTGAATTTACAGTGTATATTATATGATAATTTTAATTAATAAATGCATTCACAATAAACAGCTCATCACAATCTTTACATGTGTCAGGCGTGTTGTGTTTATTAGCAGGACTATAGTATGAGTGAAATATTGGTTATACGGCATGGCCAGGGTTCTTTTGGTCAGGGTGATTATGATAACCTTTCAGAAAAAGGCTATAATCAATCCCAGATTCTAGCTGAATATTTATACAACTATCGCTATAAGAATAAAAAAATTGATGCACTATATTGTGGTACACTAAAACGACAACAACAGACCGCCCAAACCATCATTAAGTATTTTGAATTGAAGGGCGTTCAGTTACCTGAACCAAAAATTGATAGTCGATTAAATGAATATGATTCAATAACAATAATAAAAACCATATTCCCTGTTTTGCTTGATGATGAACCTTCACTTGAAGAGGAGATCAAGCAGATATATACAGATAAAAAAGCTTTTCAGCGCGTATTTGAAAAAGTTATGCGTTACTGGGTAAAATCACAGACAAATTATGAAGGAATTGAATCATTTTCAGAAGTCAAGAAACGGGTAAAATCTGCTATTACTGAAATTATACAGGAAAACGGAAGAGGAAAAAATATTATTGTTGTTTCATCAGGTGGAATTATTGGTGCTATTGTCCAGATGGTTCTTGGTTTTGATGATGAAACTGCAATGCGCCTTACATGGCAGATAGTTAACACCTCATTGACTCATCTCAGATATAACGAAAAAGAACTCATTTTAGCATCGTTTAATTTTTTCCCACATATTGAGTTAGCCGATGATCCATCTCTTAAGACGTATAGATGATGTAACATTTTAAGGAGGGTATTATGGATTTTGAAATCAGTGATAAGATGAAAGCCATTCTGGAACTTATTGATGAATTTGTGGAAAAAGAACTCATCCCGCTTGAACAGGAATTTGCTCGTAATGATATCAAGGCAATGCTGCCAATTCTTGAAGAAAAACGCAAAATGGTAAAAAAGATGGAGTTATGGGCACCACAGGTTCCAAAGGAATATGGTGGGATGGGCCTTGATTTAGTAGAACACGGTCTTGTCTCTGAGTCATTAGGAAGGACTCCATTGGGCCACTATGTATTTGGCTGTCAGGCACCTGATGCTGGCAATATTGAAATACTGATTAAATATGCAAATGATGAACAGCGTGAAAAGTATTTGCTGCCACTTGTTCGTGGGGAAATACGTAGTTGCTTTTCCATGACTGAGGTTGACCTGCCTGGTTCTAATCCAGTATTACTTGATACAACTGCAGTTAAAGATGGTGATTACTATGTGATTAACGGACATAAATGGTATTCTACTGCCGCAGATGGCTCAAAATTTTCAATTGTTATGGCTGTTACCAATCCTGAAGCACCAACGTACCTTCGTGCAAGCATGATTATTGTACCTACTGACACTCCCGGCTTCAATCTTGTACGGAATATTCCGGTCATGGGTCATGAAGGTAGTGATTATTTCAGTCATGGTGAAATATTATTACAAAACTGCCGTGTACCGGTAACAAATTTATTGGGCCCTGAAGGGCAGGGTTTTGTGATAGCTCAGGAAAGATTGGGTCCAGGGCGTATTCATCATTGTATGCGCTGGCTTGGAATCTGTAAACGTGCATTTGATTTAATGTGTGCTCGTGCCAACAAGCGGATTATTTCCCCTGATGGCAAAACACTTGCAACCCGCCAGATTATTCAGGAATGGGTTGCCGAATGTGCAGCTGAGATTCAGGCAGCACGCCTCATGACTTTACAGGCAGCGTGGAAAATAGAGCACTTGGGTCAAAAAGAAGCACGCATTGATGTGTCGCTTATCAAGTTCTATGTGGCAAATGTAATGCAAAAGGTTATAGATAGAGCATTGCAGGTTCATGGTGGTCTGGGAATGACTGATGATACTATATTGGCCTTCTTTTACCGACACGAACGCGCTGCACGTATTTATGATGGTGCTGATGAGGTGCATAAGTCAGTTGTTGCTAAAAGGATCTTGTCAAGCTATGAAGGCAGAGAAGTCAGATAGTATTCATATTGTTGATCTGGAAAACTTTAACAGTTTTAAAAAAAGTATAAAGTTTATCCTTGATGATATTGTAAGTAAGTTATATGATGATAATAAGCAGCTTATCAGGGTTAAGAAATCTCCACAATCCATTGAAAATCTTAAACGGATTATTCATACGGCAATAGCAATAAGCAATAAAAAAGGCTATGCTGTAATGAGCATACGCGAACTGTCAGCAGTATCATCGTTAAGTATTGGTGCATTATATGCATATTTCCCTTCAAAAGATGAATTACTGCATATCATTCAACAGTATGGCCGCTCATCTGTAGAAAAGGTATTATCTGAAACACTGGTGCATGCATCATCTTCAAAAGATAAATTATATAATTTTATCCGTGCTCACATCTTTATCAGTGAAGTTTTAAAAGACTGGTTTTATTTCTCATACATGGAAACACGATATTTCACTGGCTCTGAATATAATAAAACAATAGAAGGTGAGCTGTTAACAGAATCTCTGATAAAAGATATTATTGAAAATGGTATAAAAAATAATGAATTCCGTTCAGATATACAGGCGTCATTGATTGCCTCAATAAGCAAGGCCATGTTGCAGGACTGGTACCTGAAACGCTGGAAATACACTAAAAGAGGAGTAACGCCTGATGAATATGCACTTGAATGTTTTAAGATGTTATACAACTATATAAAACTTTGAAAACTGGAGGAATCTTTTATGGATAATTATATTGATAAGCCAACTGACATCAGGGAAGGTGAAACGATAGATGGGAAAATAGTACTGGATTATCTTATACAGCATGTCCCTGATATTAAAGGGCCTATTGAGATAAAACAATTTCCTAGTGGATTTTCAAACCTTACATATTTTATCAAAGCAGGGGACAGAGAAATGGTGTTAAGAAGGCCCCCTTTTGGCAAAAAGGCAAAAACTGCTCATGATATGCATCGTGAATACTCAATACTGAAAGCATTAAAACCTGTATTTCCATATTGCCCAACACCTCTTGTATACTGTGATGATGAATCAGTCATTGGCGCTAAATTCTATGTTATGGAACGCATTAAAGGGATTATATTACGTAAAGAACTGCCACCAGGATTATCATATACACCCGAAGAATTCCGATACCTTTGTGAGCAGTTACTGGATATACAGTGCCAGCTTCATTCACTGAATTATAAAGAAATTGGACTGGAAAATTTTGGCAAACCCGAAGGATATATTGAACGTCAGGTTAATGGATGGATTGCACGCTATAAAGATGCTCTGACCCCTGATGCTCCACTGTACACTGAAGTCATTCATTGGTTACAGGAAAAAATGCCAAAAACACCAACACGGGCTGCGGTGATTCATAATGATTATAAATTTGATAATGTTGTTTTGGATATTAATGACCCAAAAAGGATAATTGGTGTTCTTGATTGGGAAATGGCAACCATTGGTGACCCGGTTATGGATTTGGGTAATTCATTAGCTTACTGGGTTGAAAAAAATGATCCAGAAGAAGTACATCTTATACGTTTGATGCCTACTCATCTTGATGGAGCACTTACGCGAAAAGAACTGGTGGATCGCTATCAAGAAAAAAGTGGTATAGATATGAGTGATTTTGATTACTTTTTCTGCTTTGGTTTATTCCGCCTTGCAGTAATAGCCCAGCAGATATATTATAGATTTTATCATGGTCAAACAAAAGATAAACGATTTGCTATGTTAATTGTTGCTGTACAGGTTTTAGAACGACAGGCAAGGAAGGTTATAGATAAATCAAAACTTTAATTTACATCCTTTTCTAAAATCTCTTTAGTAAGATTCATGTAATCTACGGCACCATTACTGTTGGGCTTGTATTCAAATATAGTTTTTCCCCAGCTTGGTGCTTCTTGAAGCAATACATTTTCACGTATTAGCGTTTCAAACAATTTACCTGGAAGTCGCTTTTTAGTTTCTTCAATTACCTCAACGTTTATTTGTTTTTTTGGATTAAACATGGTGCCAATAATGCCGGTTATTTCAACCTCTTTGTTAAGTCTACGTTTAACCATTTGTACCGCTTCAAACAGATTATACATACCATGGAATGGCAAAAACTGAACCTGGAGAGGAACCAGTATCTCATGAGCAAATGTCAGAGCATTCAGTGTCAGTATCCCCAATGAAGGAGGGCAATCTATCAGGATAAAATCATAACCTGAGATACCTTCCAATGCTTCTTTTAATAAAAATTCTTTGGCAGGCAATGGAATAAATTCAATATCTTTCAGTTCATTTTTTGATGGGAGAATATGCAATCCATCCCTATCAATTATTACATCTTTATATGCAATTTCCCCTTTAAGCACATTATATACTGAATATGTTAAATTATTGGGGTTATACCCAAAATGGTATGTTGACTGAGCCTGATGGTCAATATCAATAACAAGAACTTTTTTCCCTAAAATCTGTAAGGCAGCGGCAATGTTAACGGTACTGGTAGTTTTGCCAACGCCTCCTTTGTTGTTTGAAATAGCAATAATTCTCACTGGATTAATCCCGAAATAATATTTATGTTACAGTTACTATCGCACACGTTAAAACATATTTTTAATAAAATTTTTCTTATTGTATCTATAAAAGTATTGCATATTAATATACTATTCATTTGTGCTTCCATATATGATACATAACAATAAAATACAAGTAAAAAAATCAAAATTACGCCAAACGCTCAAAGCATCATTCCTTGACGGAATATTTGCAAGCATAATGTTTGGTTGCGTTCAGGATTACTTTACCCCGTTTTTGCTTTTGATCAAAGGCACTGTTGTGCACGTAGGAATATTAAGTGCAATCCCCAATATAACAGCTTCGGTGTTGCAGGTATTTTCACACAAATTTGTTCAGATTTTTAAATCCCGAAAAACAGTATTTTGTATCTTTGTATTTTTACAAGCAGTAACGCTTTTGTTGTGTGCCATACTTTTTTTTACGGTATATGCGATAGAAACTGACATAGTAAGTTATTGCCTGTCATTGGTCAAACATCATCAGATTGAAATATTCATAACTATTGTAACACTCTATACTGTGTTTGGCTCCATTGGTAACCCTGCATGGGCAAGCCTGATGAGCGATCTCATCCCCGCGCACAAAAGGGGAAAATACTTTGGATTCAGAAATAGCATTCTTGGAGTTTTACTTGTTCTGGTGTCATTATCAGTTGGAATCACACTGCGGTTTTCTCCCGCAGAGTATATCATGCAAACATTTGTTGTAGTATTCCTTATAGCTTCGGTAAGCAGGTTTATCTCATTCTACTATCTTTTGAAAATGCACGAACCGCCATTTGAAATTGAAAAGGCAAGCATAGTCCCAGCAAATATATTTAACAGCATTAAAAAAAATGATTTTTTAATTTTTATAGCTTTTATGTCATTTATGAATTTTGCTGTATATCTATCAGCACCATTTTTTGCAGTTCTCATGCTACAACATCTTTCATTTTCCTACTTTGAGTATTCATTAGTTACGGTCAGTGCTCCTTTTATTATGTATATTGCCATGCACTCGTGGGGCAACATAGCTGATAAAATTGGTAATGCAAAAGTATTAACTATCACATCACCATTAATAGCGATAGTCCCCATATTATGGGTTTTGAATTCTCATATTGTTTATTTGCTAATTGTTCAGATATTTTCCGGGCTTGTATGGTCCGGGTTTACTATTAGTTCATTCAATTATATGTTTGATGCATCAGTAAGTTCCAAACGTGTTAGATATATCTCATATTTAAATCTCATTAATGGCATAATGATTAGCGCTGGAGCCGTATCAGGTGGTTATTTAATACAGATATTACCCCCAGTTAACGGAAGTAGTATTTATACAATGTTACTTGTATCGGGAATTCTTCGATTGGGTATAACCATTGTTTTTGGTAAACGATTAAAGGAAATGAGATTGGTTAAAATATAACAAAAGCTGTTTTTCTTATTTAAATAAAAAAATTAAATAAATTCTAATAAAATGTTGACAACTTAGCGAAATATTAGTATATATGTTATAAACAGTAAGGTTGTAAGTATAAGTTTTATTTTTCGTAAAATTTCCTTCCGGAGTTTTAAAAATAAAACTAATTCACATCTTACTGATAAGGCTTTTAGCCGTATTTTATTTATTTAAGGAGTTTTTCACATGCCTAAAGGTACAATCAAGTGGTTCAATGAAAAAAAAGGTTTTGGATTCATTTCCAAAGAAGACGGTAGTGATGTATTTGTACATTATACCGGTATTATTGGTAACGGTTTCAGGACATTAAAAGAAGGACAAAAGGTTGAATTTGAGATCGAAAGCAGCGATAAAGGTCCGCGAGCTGTTTCCGTTAGAGCGATATAATACAATTGTAAAACCACTTATCAAAAGCCGCCATCGTTGGCGGCTTTTTTATTTGTTATATAGGATTTTTTAAAGAATTTTCTGTGTGAATTAGAAATCTTTCAAACAATTCAGTATGGTCAATACCAAAGGCTTCTTTAAAGTATGTCTGACGCATCATAATTATCTGTGTAATTCCAAAAACCTGGCCCCATAGTATTACCATAAGCTGTCTTGGTGTCAGAGTTGTATGTATGCTCCCTTCCTGTATGCCATATTCTATAGCTTTCAATATCAAATCAGTATTGTTATCAGCAATTTTTTGGCACTCATTTTTATAAAATCCTATACCGTTTGAAACTTGTGCTGGATAGTATATACAATTTCTAGCTTCATACGTCATTATAATGTTAAAATAATGAGGATATTCAAGAAAGAATGTAAAAAAAGCCTTTCCCATACTGTAAAGCTTAGTATGTCCTTCAACTGGGTTATCACATGCTTCCTTTAGTTTTTTATTGAATAGTTTAAGTGCATCTAAAACCACAGCTAAGAATAATTCTTCTTTATCCTTAAAATAATGATAAAGTGTTCGTTTATTATAACCTGCACGTTGTGCTACTTCGTCGATAGTTGTTGTATCATATCCTTTCTGAAAAAATATTCCCTGTGCAATTTGAATAAATCTGTTTACTTTTTGTTCTTTCTCCCATTGCATTCTTTCAGCTTTTTTCATAGTCTTGCAAGTTCCTGAATTTAATTATCATATATAACAAATAAAGATTAGTAACAATAAAGTATCATATTCTTAACATAGGTATTATAATATTTTCATTTAATATACGAATGCTTTCAAGGAAATTCTTATGTAATAGTATAGTCAAATAAAAAATTTTCCTTGACATATTTCACTATAGTGAATTATTTTTCATTATAGTGAATTTTAGGGGGGGGGTCTATGGATTCTTTACATTCAGTCTTTTTAATCAGCTTTTTTATTCTTACTCCGGCTATAATAATATATTGCTGCTACAGATTCCCTTTGATAAATAAAATTGGACCTGTATTATTGTGTTATATTGCTGGGATAACAATAGGTAATATAGGAGTTTTTCCTGATAATGCAAAACAAATTCAGGATATTGGATCCAATATTTCTATTGTATTGGGTATTCCTCTACTTCTTTTTACTATCAATGTTAAAACCTGGTTTAAGTTAGCAGGTAAAGCGTTGCTATCATTTACCCTGGGAAGCGTATCGGTTGTTATTATTGTCTTTATTGGATACATATCATTTAAACATTCCATACCCGATGCATGGAAGATTGCAGGAATGCTTATTGGCGTTTATACCGGTGGTACTCCTAATTTGGCTGCTATTAAGGAGGCGTTACAGGTTGATTCAACCACATTTGTTATTGTGCATACATATGATACTGTGTTCTCAATGCTCTATATAATCTTTCTGGTATCAATAGCTCAGAGGATTTTTTTAAAATTTCTTCCAGCTTTTTCAGTTGTAAATGATGAAGAAAAAAATGCAAAAACTGATGAAGACATAAAACTTTATGGTGATATTTTTACCAGGAAAATATTTCCTCAACTTATCATTGCATTATTACTGTCAACTGTGGTTGTAGCTATCTCATTTGGAATTTCACTCGTTTTTCCTCAACAATATCAAACAATGATTGTTATTCTTGCTTTAACCACTGTTGCAATACTTTTTTCGCTCAGTCCTTATGTTCATAATCTTAAAAGAACATTCCAGTTTGGGATGTATTTAATATATATTTTCTGCACAATAGTTGGGTCAATGGTTAATGTTGACAATCTTATTCATATTAATGTGCATCTATTATTATATGTGTTCATTGCTATATTTGGCAGCTTACTTTTACATGGAATATTCTGTAAAATATTCTCAATCGATACTGACACCTACATCATTACTTCAGTAGCTGGTATATGTTCACCACCATTTGTACCTGTAGTTGCTGATGCGCTTCACAATAAATATATTATTTTATCAGGAATTACTACTGGTGTTATTGGTTATGCAATTGGCAATTATCTGGGTATAACATTGGGTTATTTAATGAGTTCCTTATAATTTTTCAACGATTTGCTTATGATTGTAAATGTAAATATAAAATTTGTGTAGTTAGGTTTGAAAGTAGTCATTTATTTTGAGTTAAAGTGTCATCCTGAACTTGATTCAGAATTTTAATGTATCATCAATTCCTATTCAAGTATGGAATGACTACTATATACGTCTAATTAATGAAGGGGGAATCAATGAATTTCAACCAATTACCTCACAAAGGATTATCATATACTAAAGTATTATCACTTATGAAACAGTATGGAGTTAATGATGCCAACTGGAAAAAAGGGAAAACATTCAGCCTTGTCTATCACAGGGATGATACACATACAAAATTTTTACAAAAAGCATTTGAACTGTATTTTGATGAAAATGGTCTCAACCCAATGGCATTTAAAAGCCTTAAACAGTTTGAACATGAAGTAGTTAAAATGACAGCACATATGCTCCATGCTGGGAATGAAGCATGTGGAACTATGACTTCCGGAGGTACAGAAAGCTGCCTTTTAGCTGTTAAAACATACCGTGATATGGCACGAACAGTACGACCATGGATAAAGAAGCCGGAAATAGTGGTACCCGAAAGCATTCATGTTGCATTTGAAAAAGCTGCTGAATATTTTGACGTGAAAATTGTTCACGCACCATTGGATAAAGATTTTAAAGTAGATGTTAAAGCCGTTGAAAAACTCATCAACCGTAATACTATTCTTATTGTTGGCTCAGCGCCCTGTTATCCGTATGGTGTCATTGACCCAATTGATTCATTAAGCCAGATAGCAATTAAGAAAAAGTTACCTCTTCACGTTGATGCGTGCTTAGGTGGATTTCTATTACCATTTGTTGAAAAGTTGGGCTATAAATTGCCACCGTTTGATTTCCGTGTTGAAGGAGTAACATCAATGTCTGCTGATGTCCATAAGTATGGTTTCAGTGCAAAAGGTGCTTCGGTCATAGTATACAGAAATATTAATTATTTACGTCATCAATTCTTCATCCATGAAGATTGGTGTGGCGGAGTTTTTGCCTCACCAGCCTTGCTTGGAACACGACCAGGTGGAACAATAGCAGCAGCATGGGCAGCAATGGTTGCTCAGGGTGAAGAAGGGTATATGCACAATGCAAACATTATTATGGAAACTACACAAAAAATTCAAAAGGGTATTTCATCCATTAAAGGGATGGAAATATTAGGCACACCTCATATGAGTGTTTTTGCATACCGTTCGGTTGATCCTGAAGTCAATACGTTTGCAATTGGTGATATATTAGAAAAAAAGGGATGGCATGTTGATCGATTACAGCGCCCTGATGCCCTGCATGCAATGATTACACCAGTACATGCTAAAGTAGCTCACCAGTTCATTAATGATGTGAAAAATGCATTTGAGCATGTTAAAAAGAACCCCCATCTGGCGTACGAAGGAAGCGCAGCAATGTATGGTATGATAGCACACATACCCATGCGCAAAATGGTAAGGAATAATATATTAAAAATGATGGAAGGCATGTATGGTCCTACAGGCCAGATTCCTGATTTAAGCATGGAAGAAGATACTAAAGAAGACTTTGCGATGAAAGCAGGCAAATGGTATCTTAAACTAAGAGATAAATTAATTAAGTAAAATAATCAGTATATTAAATGCACTTTTTTTGTTTATGCCACTCGTACAATGCTATAGATACTGCTACGGTGGCATTCAGTGATTCTACTGTATGAATTGGTATCTTTAATTTTACTGCTTTATCTATTACAGGCAACCCAGGTCCTTCAGTTCCTGCCACCAGAATAGCTTTTGGTGGGAATTTGTAATCGTAGATATGTTCTCCTTCCATATCAAGTGCAAGAATAGGGCAGGATATTGTCCTGGTATTAAGCATATGCAATGCTGGCCCTTTTTCAATGGTACAATGAAACACTGCTCCAGCAGATGCCCTTACTGCCTTTTGATGAAAAGGATAGGCAGCATTTTCAGACACAATAATATGTTTAACACCAAACGCAACAGCACTGCGTATAGCAGCACCCATATTAACGGGATCCTGAAAGGGAAGCATGAGCGATAGTTCCCGGCAAGTGAAATCCCATTGAGTAAGGGCTGGCACCTGTACAGCCATCACTGGCTGATCTGCTTCCGTAATATCTATCTCATTAAACAGTGATTTTTTCAAGATAATAATTCTTTCTTTGCCAAAGTTTGAAATTAGATGAATAAATTCCAGATCTGATTCTGGATACTCGTCATACATAATTAAATATTTGCACAACTCAGGTTTTGAATTTATTAATTCCTTAATTATTTTTTTCCCGGAAACAAACGTGGTATTGTACTTTTTTGGGTTAAGTGCAATCTTTTTAAATTCTTTGAATCGCTTGTTTTCAGATGACGTTACTGCAATGCCATCGGTTGATGAACCATCCTTAGCAATATAATAAATTTTCTTAATTTCATTGGTTGTCTTTTTATAAACAACAAGCCTTCTTTGATATGTTGTATCAGGCAACGTATAATGTTTATCAAGTAACAAACTATAACTTCCATGTTCATCTATTTTTTCTTCATCAACGGCAGGTCCTTTCATAAATATAATACGATTATCCTTTATTAAAAAATGTTTGCATCGATGCAATGTTTCTGCAATGGATTCAACAGCACGAGTGATTACACCATTCACGTTAAAAAATGATTTTTCAGTAACTAAATGAGGGTATATTTCTACATTATCAAGGTGCAATTCATTTTTTACGATAGAAAGAAATTCAATTCTTTTGTGTCTGCTTTCTGCTAATATGAACGAGTTATTTCTATGAACTATCGCCAAAGGAATTCCGGGAAAACCAGCACCGGTGCCAATATCAAGAAGTGGTGAAGGTACATCAATCAATGAAGTGATATATAATGAATCTACAAAATGTTTTACAATAATTTCGTCTATGTCTTTTATGCGCGTAAGGTCATGTGAATCGTTATACTGTAATAGCAGTTTCAGATACAGGGATAATCGTTGTATAGCTTCATTACTAAATTGGAGAGAGGATTTTTTTAAATAGTTACTGATTTTTTGTTCATACATGATGCTACATTTACCATAGCACCTTCATGGGGTTTATCAGTTTATTATATTGCCATAGCGTAAAATGTAAATGAGGCCCGGTTGACCATCCAGTGGAACCAACTCTTCCTATAAACTGTCCTGCCTTAACTTTTTGACCAGGACGAACGTTAATTGTAGACAGGTGACCATACAAGGTTTTAAAGCCTTCATCATGCTGTATGATTACTGCTTTGCCATATCCACCCATCCATCCTGATGAAACAACAACGCCGCCACGTGCAGCACCAACTGGGGTACCATACGGAGCTGCTATATCAAGGCCGTTGTGAAATCCCCATTGCCTGAATATGGGATGAACTCTTCCACCAAAAAATGAAGTAAGTCGGCCACCTAAAGGGGAACGAAACATTTCTCGGAGTGCAAATTGTTTTGCAAGCTGCGGAGTCATCACATCAGTTATTGGCCGTGCATCCTTTATATATACTGCAACAGGTTTATCCATTTTTGATACCAGGGATTTTATTCTGTAAAGTAAAAGAGAAGGTGTAAGGACATTATTTTCTGGAACATTGTATAAATCGTGTAATTCACTGATTTCACTAATATTATTTACAAAATGCAAAACTCCTTTCTGAGAAGGTATAACTACTTTCTGGTCAACTTTTGCAACAATGCTTTCCCACAGTGGATTTGCACCTATCAGTGTATCAATATCAATATTATACTCTTTAGCTATCTTCCAGAAATTATCTCCCTTTTCAATTTGACAAACAGTGAAGGTAACACCAGGTATGTTAAGTGATTGAATGTAAGCAATATATTCATTTTCATTTGCAAAGATATCTGCAGGTTTTAATATGGTAGTATCAGAAATCTGGGTATTAAAAAATTTTACTATATATAATGAAATACTGAGAAAAGATATAATCAGTAGTGTTAAAATAATGAAAATTATTTTATTTTTATTCATCAGTTACCTGCCCGGACAAATTGCGTTTATTGTTCTTTAAAATACATAAAATACTCAAATAACAAGCACAATACACTCATTATTTATTACGAGTATATTATCGATATTTATTGTGAAAAAAATTATGTTAATTGAATTTAGTCTGCATGGATTGTTTTTGCAGTCAAGAACTTTTTTTCTACAATGGCATGTTTTATAAATGTAGTATATTATATGAGCCAGCGACCAGGATCGAACTGGTGACCTGCGCATTACGAGTGCGCCGCTCTGCCAACTGAGCTACGCTGGCTTTGTGTGTATAATTTATAGCAATAATACATTGTCAAATCAAAAATAATAAATTTAAATTTATAGTAAAGAAATTAAATTCAATATATTAATGGTCAACAATAAATGTAATGATTGTATAGTTAATTTCAGTCCAAATAGATTATTTTATAAAATATTCTTGATTATTTATGCCGATTTATTATAAGTAAACAAAATTTAAATAAAAAAATACATTTTAAGGGGTCTGGTTTTATGGGGTCAATTATATTGTTTAATTCCTTTTCTTTAGGAACATTAATTCCTTTCATATTTTTCATGACAACGGGATTGTTTTTACTCAACACTAAAAATAAATCCAGAGCAACTGAAGTTATGGGAAAAGCATATGTCCTTATGGGCCTTTTTAATGTGGGATATCTTATTTCCTCAAGTATTTATCACCCTTATGCAGCATTTCACAGATGGTGGACAGTCTTTTTTATTTTAATAGCAATTACATATTTTGGTTATTTCTATTTCTTCTTTCCCACTACTAAAGCGCCAAGGGCAGCAAAAGTATATCTTATTACAGGAACCATCATTACCATAATCTCACTTTCTGCATTCATTGTTGTATCTTTACAATCAAACATAGTATATCAATTCAGGGGCCATTATTATGACTTTGATGCTGAGGATATCAGCAAGTATATAGGTATTATTATTATGTTTGGTATCCTGTGTTCATATATTGTTGCAGGATGGAAAATTGCTATTTCTCCAAAAACCGAAAGAAAAGTAATACTATTGTTAATATTTTTTTCTATGGTTGGCACTATAGTTCCATCTATTACAAATACATTGAGCAGAGCTGGAACTATTGATAGGGAAGTTTTTCACACAACCTGGACGCTTTTTAATCTTTTAGGATTTTTCTTAAATTTTATAGCATACATTAATAACTCTAAAGACCGCATTTCATTTTTAGGTAAACTGATAGGAATAATTCTGGTTACTGTTTTATGTTTATTGCAGATAGTTGGATTCATTGTACTTCAGGATAAAGAAAATAATTTTGACAAAATATATTATCAGGCAACATTGCTGGCAGTATCTAATGAATCACCACAAGCAGAGCATTTATATATATCAAAATACAATGTTAAAGATAACAAATGGTTAAAAAAGCTTCCTGAAAATCTAGATGAAAAAGAAATTACTAATGAATTGATCAACACATATATCTGGGATCAGATTTTCACAGCTTCTGGAGATAACCTTTCTCAATCAATAATTTCTATTATTACCAGCAATACTAATAAATATTTTAGAGGATATGCTCTTTCACTTCAAAACTACTGTACACATAATGCGAATGTTTTAAACAAACAAACATTGGTTGACTATTGCAAAATGCTTGATAAAAAAGTTTATCATCTTAATCATCAGATTTCTTCATTAAATACAAAAAATTTCAGGTCTTCTTTAAAACAAATTCTTTCCAAACCTGATAAAACAATCACAGGCTTTGTAACTGCAATTAATGAATTTATTGACCAATCCCCAGAAGAGGGTGAACAATTAAAGCTAGCGGTCAAGCAATTTTTGTTACCAGTTCAATTCCCTCAACAAAGGACATACCATACAACATTGGATAATAAATCACATATTATCGCATATCGTATAATTGAAGATGATACCGTGACTGAAGTAGGTTTTCCATATGAGCTATACCGCAAACACATGAATTCAACGGTTATAACATTGATAATCATTGTAATTTCTGCTTATATCTTTATACGTTTTGCCATACGCTTATTTTTTGCCGGGATTCTTATAAAGCCAATTAGAATTCTCACTGAAGGGTTGCGTGAAGTAGATAAGGGCAATTTCAATATACATCTGCCAGTGCAATCTGGAGATGAATTTGGGTTTATAACCGGTGAATTTAATAAAATGGTTGAATCACTTCGCAATCTGTTTCAATCAACTCACAATAAATCTGAGGAAGTTAAACGGCTAAGCTCAGACCTCAATGTATCCGCCACTAAATTATACGATATTGCTCGTGAACTTTCTACCATAGTGGAAGAGACATCCAGTGCTTATGAGGAAATGTCTTCTTCATTTGAATCAAACCTTAGTGCTATAAAACAGCAAGCTGATAGCATGGATGTGATTAAAAATGATATTGAAGGTATAGATGTAAGCAGCAATCAGATATCACAAAGAATAACACGGTTATCCCATTCAATAGAACAGGCAGTGAAACAATCCGAAGATGGAGAAGTAACTATCACAAAGTCAATCAATGCTATTGAATCAATTGCTGAATATTTAAAAGAAGTTGAACAGACGATAGTCAATATTAATGAGATAGCTGACAAGATTAATTTACTGGCATTGAATGCTGCAATCGAAGCTGCACGAGCTGGTGAATCTGGTAAAGGATTTTCAGTTGTTGCAGATGAAGTTAATAAATTAGCTGACCAGACGGCTGATATTGTTAAAGGAA
>JARYLT010000067.1 GCA_029907515.1 Spirochaetota bacterium
TTTCCTGTGAGCAATGATTTCATAAAAAATGTTTTACGCACTATTAAGAAGTATACTAACAAAACCCCAGATACCTATGTACTTATATATTTTTTAGAATCACTTCCGGAAATATTCTC
Organism: Spirochaetota bacterium; assembly: GCA_029907515.1. Lineage (GTDB taxonomy): Bacteria > Spirochaetota > UBA4802 > UBA4802 > UB4802 > UBA4802. Next base: position 120 of record JARYLT010000067.1, read on the forward strand.
TGACTTGTTGCACCAAATTGATGATTATTATGAAATTGTCCGACTTAATGTACTTACTGCTATTAATTTCATCTGTATTATGGGTGTCATAGAAATCATCAATAATACTATTCAGCTAAGCGATATTGGCAAAATTATTACTCAGCAGGATAAAAAATCCACCCAGATATCAGTCAAAGCTATATATATTAACCCGGACTTTTCTCTTGTTATACCGTACCATGAAATACCTTCTGATATTTCATACATTCTTCTGGCATTTACTGAAATCATATCAACCGATGTCACAATTCATGCAAAAATTTCCAAAATAGCTATACTCAATGCAATCAAGAGAGGCATGAATCCTGAAACTTTTATTTCAGTATTGAAAGAATATGCAAAAAATCAACTCCCACAAAATATACGATTTCAGCTTAATGAGTGGATAGAACGTACACCATCAGTGACTATTAAACGAGGAGTAATTCTCAATTCAGATAAAAAGGAATTTATTGATGAGCTATCGCACAGCCTCCCTAAAGGAGCGATAGTTGAGAGGATAAGCGATAATCACATACTAATCAACGAATCAGCAATAGACACCGTCATAAAGTTTGCACAAAAGAAAGATGTGGTTATGACAATTCAGCTTGTTAAAGAATAACTAAATCACATCAATGCGCTGAGTAATTTTCCAGTTGATATATTCACTCAATGCATTAATAGTTTTTTCAGTCACAAAATATATATTTCCCCTCAGTTTAACCAGAGCCCCTTTATAATGAGTGAGTTTCATGGGGTGGTCAATCCAACCTATTGGCTCCACCTCTCGCCAGTTATCACATGTTTTCAATACAGGAATTTTTTTTAAGTGCAATTCCTTAATTTTTCCATCCTGTACTGCATCAGCTAATATTTTCTGCCATTCCATAACAATCTATTTAATAAATTGTATTTTAATTCTATTTATAATAATTACAATCCTTACTGGCATTGCCTGCCATCTGTCAAGAACCATTTGCCATTTTGGTAATAAAAATAAATTTTCATGGTAAAATTATTTCCCTTATAGGTCAATATAGCGCATTTAAAACCAATTTTCCTATCAACCAGTTCCATCCCATTATCCAAAAATGCAAATAAAAGCGATAATGAAAGTGCAATTCTAAGATAAGCGCTATTTTTAATATTTGACGGCTGGTTATAACGCGGATTCTTCATTAAATCAAAAAATCGTATAATGATATCCCTGGATGTTGCTTTGCGATATTGTTCAACGTTTTTATAATTCAGCCTCAATGCAATTTTATTCTCATCAGTTTTTTCCATTTTCATTATATCAATGAGTTTCATTATATCATTTTTAATATCACCATGTACATAACCATCATAGAGTTGCACTAATTCTCTTTGATTAAACATTGTATGCATTTCCACTAACGTATCATCAAGACCTCTGTTAAACCATGCATAAACTGGTGATTGAAAATTGCTTGATGATATAATTAAAATTATTACAACACCAATTAAACGATAAACCATAATTTACCGTAATTGTAACTCTTGTATTTGTTTTTCCAGTGATTCAACTTTTTTTAACAACTCTTCATTTTTTTGTTTTTCTTTTTTTAACTGCTCATGTAGTTGCATGGCTTCCAGCCTTCCTAATTCCTGGACTGCTTCAGTGGCATGGAGTATTTCAGTTGCATCTTTAAGCTCTTTGCTTGAATATTCAATTACAGCATTCTGTGCCTCTATTATACTCTGAGCATCCAATAATTCCTTCCTTCGCAATTCAGCAAGCATTTCTTCAGCATCTATTCTTTTTTTTAAATCAAACAATTCCTGCTGCCGAATTTTTGCAAAATTTGTTATTGCATCATTAAGTTTTTTTTGCTCATCAATAATGTGTTTTTCAAAATGAATAATTTTTTCAAAAATATTTTTTTCTTTTTCATCAAAGAATGACTCCTTCCTGTTGATATCAAGTAAATTGGCATATGTTTCCATCCTTTCTCCTGCTTCATGCGAAAAGAGGCTTAACATTTCTTTATATCGTTCAACAATTATCGATTTTTCAATTAATAAAGAAAATTCACGTTTTTGTAATGGACGGGATAAAATTTCCAGATGCATCAATTCTGACACTAAATGTGAAGCTTTGCGAATCTGTTTTTTATATAACACAAGATATTTCAAGAATTTATGAATCCGTTCATCCTTTCGGATCATAGCCAAAATTTCCGAAACATCACTATTGATAAGATCAATAATGAATATATTTATCCGCGAAGGGACAATGTTGCATGATAAAAAGTTTCTATTTTCAATTAGTGTAATATTTAGCCCTAATATCTTTAATGCATTAAAGATTTCTTTCCCTTTATCATTATCTGTACAATACCATATATCAGCACGTTCCATAATGTATAAAACCTGATTAAAAAAGTTTTTGTCAAATATTGTTTTTATCTTATACAAACAAAATTATTTTGCAACCGTTTTTCTTATTAAATCAAAAAAAATAAAGGCCTACCGTTAAAGTAAGCCTTTATAAAACTGTAATTACTCTATCTTTAATTACTGTTTAGCCTTATCCCATTTTCCTTCACTGCGTAACCTTTCTACTATCTTCTTTGCTTCTTCTTTAAGTAATACATAGTCAGTCTTTGCAACCCTGTTGAGAGGAAACTGCCCTGGCTTAACAATCTCAACATGAGAAGGCCTGGAATAAGCTGATATATCATCACAGGCTTTTATAACATCTTCAGGAGTAATCTCTACGCCCTGCAATGGTTCAACAAATGCAATGATTGCCTCAGAATATACATTATGCTCAGCACCTACCACAGCAACCATATTGACCTTACCTTTTAGTTTTTCACTTATGTGATGTTCTACATCATCAGGATATACCTGATACCCTTTTGGTTTTATAACTAATTTTGATCTGCCAGCAAAATGCAAACCTTTTTCATCGTAGTATCCTAAATCACCTGTATAGCATATTCCTTCTTTTGAAATGGTCTTTCTGGTGTTATCAGGATCATTGAGATAACCTAAAAATATCTGTGGCCCACTGAAACAAATTTCGCCAATTTCCCCTTTTGATTTTTCCCTGCCTGCAGAACCATCGGCATTCATGGGCTCACGTATACTAATTGGGCACAGTGGCATGTCGTAACCAATACCCTGAACAATCTCATCAACATCTGCATTAACATCGGTATACGTACAGAAGCCTGACGTTTCGGTTAAGCCCAACCCTGTCCCAATCCTGGGTGCCATGGATTTCATCTTTACTAAGAATTCTCTGGACACTGCCTGGCCACCATAAATAGCAAAACGCAAACTTGATAAATCGTAATCCTTATAATTTGGCAGTAACCATTCCATGTTAAATAATGCAGGGATCTGCCCAAGACATGTTACTTTATGAGCTTGAATTGCTTCAAGACTCAGCTTAGGATCAAAAATATGAAGGATAACGGATGTTCCTCCACCATATATAGTTGTTGCCAGCTGCTCGGTAGTACAGCCAACATGAGAAGGCGGTAGATTTACCAGAAATCTGTCGTTTTCATTTAACTCAAATCCAACTGCCAGACCAATATTCTGCACCAGTATGCCTTCATGGCACAGCAATGCGGGCTTTGGAGATCCCGTTGATCCTGTTGTAAAAATTATCAAACATGCATCTCTTTTTTGAACCTTCTTTCGAGCCCTTTTTACACTTCCTGTAATTAAACTTTTAATAAAAACTTTTTTGATATCCTTTACAAAATCAGCAACGCCGATAGCACCTTCCATTATAAATTCAGGCTCTTTTTGGAACTGAACCCAGTACTGTACATACGGTGATGTTTTCATTACTTCAGCTATCATAGGCCTGAAATCTGCCACTGGAGTTTTTCCTAAAAAGAAATATGCTTTGGGTTTCATCCTGTTCAAACAGTATTGTATCTCTTTGGTTTTTAGGCGTAAATCAAGTGGAGCAATTATTACACCAATCCTGTAACACGCATACATCAAGTAAATATGTTCTTTTAACAGTGGCAGACTTGTTGCCACTATATCACCCTTTTTCAAGCCAATTGAAAGAAGTTTTGCAGCAAATGCGGATACAGAGGTATTGAATTGCTTCCATGTAACCTTTTCACCAGTATTGTGCTCAATGATAGCCAGTGCTTTGGGCTTCTTTTTAGCATAGTACTCTACATAATCAGCTAAATTAGGAAGCAATTCTTTATATTTCTCCAAACACAACTGATCTTTTTTAGGATCTTTCATATAAACCTCCCCCTTTATAAAATTAATCTTAAATGTCATTGCAAAATCTGAATCAGTGGCTTTTGCTATCCCAGATAATGGGTACAATCCTCCTTCACAATGTTATGATATCCTAAAATTTAATTGTGCTATTTTATATTACAATATGATAATATATACAAATTAATTGCAAGCAATAAATTACATATAAAATTATGTATAATAAAATATTATGGATTGTGAATAGTTGATGATTAATCATTTACAGTATACATACTATTTACTATTGCACAGTTTACAGCATTAATTCATACTTACTTGCATCTTCCCGCCATCTTTTTAGTTTTCTTTATTGACAAATAACCATAGCTGGTTTTTTGAATAGTCATGATTATTTACCAATAATAATTTACAATTCACTATCGACCATTCACCCTACACTATTTCAAAGAGGTAATCATGGGCATTACATATAAAGATTCAGGAGTTGATGTTGAAGGTGGCAACAGGTTTGTAAAGCGCATCAGCAGCATAGTAAAAGAAACATTTACAAAAGAAGTTTTAACCGATATTGGAGGATTTGCTGCATTATTTGACGCTACGTTCAAACAATATAAAGAACCTGTACTTGTTTCCAGTACCGACGGTGTGGGAACAAAATTAAAGATTGCACAGATGATGAATGTACACACAACCATTGGAATTGATGCTGTGGCAATGTGTGTTAACGATATCGTTGTAACCGGTGCCAGGCCACTATTCTTTCTTGATTACATAGCCTGTGGAAAACTCCATGAAGATATATTAGTTGATGTGATAAAGGGATTGGCCACAGGTTGTAAAATGGCAGATTGTGCACTTATTGGGGGGGAGACAGCTGAGCATCCAAATGTCATGCAGCCTGATGATTATGACATAGCAGGATTCAGTGTTGGTGTTGTCGATAGGCATCGCATCATTGATGGAAGCACCATTAAACCTGGTGATGTAATTGTAGGCATTGCCTCATCTGGAATCCATTCTAATGGATATTCTCTTGTCAGGAAATTATTGTTTGATATCAAGAAATATACTGTTGAAACAAAACTTAATGAATTATCAAAACCATTAGGCCAGGAATTGCTTGAACCAACACGCATATATGTTACACCCATTTTAAAAGCGTTGGCGAAAGTTACCATTAAAGGGCTTGTTCATATAACCGGTGGTGGCTTTTATGAAAATATCCCGCGCATATTGCCGGATACTACCGCTGCATACATTGACAAGAAATCATTTAGCGTTCCACCAATATTTCAGATAATACAACGTGAAGGCAACATTGAAGAAAAAGAGATGTTTACCACTTTTAATATGGGTATTGGCATGATATGTGTTGTAGCAAAAGATGATGCAAACTCACTGGTAAATATTTTAACACAAAACGACGAAAAAGCATATATTATTGGCCATATACAATCACGAAGTGAGAACCCTGTAATTCTTGGCTAACTCAATTCGCTTTGCAATTGTTGGGTGGCTGTAGAGAAGAAACTCAATTAAGGGATTCTGTTCCTTCTGTGACAGATTCATTGCTGCTAACTTTTCCATTGTTGAGATGAAAGACTGTGGATCACTGGTTACTTTAAGTGCATATACATCAGCCTGTTTTTCGTAGTACCGCGACAGAATGTTTAGCAGAGGCATAAGTAGAAGGCTGAAAATTGAAAGATAAAAAATTACTAGTGGTAAAGCTGCAATATCAAATCTGCTGGAATATCCAACACTGTATAACGTTATCTCATATAGATAAGAACATACATAAAAAGATACAACAATTACAATACCACTTAGCACAATGTTTTTTACAATATGCTTATAAACATAATGCCCCAACTCATGGGCAAATACTATTTTGATTTCATTAACACTAAATTCACTGAGCATGGTATCGCTTAATAGTATCCTTCGTGTTTTACCCAAACCGGTAAATGCAGCATTAGCTTTTTTTGTATCCTTACTCATATTAAACGAAAAAATCCCTGCAACATGTAACCCATGTTTTTGCATGAGTTCGGTCAACGTGCTTTTTAATTCATCATTGTCAATTGTTTTAAATTTATAAAACAATGGAAAAATCAATACCGGGGCAATTTTTGCCAGGACTATCGCAAATACAAAAACCACAATAGCAAAATACAACCACCACAGCGCAGTAACTTTGATAAAATAGTAAAACAAAAACATCAGGGGAAGCCCAATAATAATTGAAACCAGCAATGATTTTAATTCTTCAATACACCAGTCCAAAACCGTTTGATTTGAAAGTCCAAATTTGTGTTCAACAATATAACTTTGATAAAACTCCAGGGGCAAAAGTATAACGGACAACAAACCACCAAAAGCTGCAAAAAAGGCCAAAAGCAATATATAATCATTTTTTATTATGGGCAATAGTAACTGGTATAGTGGCTTTGAGATTGTAAATGCACCAACACCCAAAAGAATAAGTTCTAGCACCATATGTAGTATAGAGAGCTTTAACTTTGTTTTTGTATAGATAGCTGACTTTGTTTCGGTGTTAGTGTTAGTCATAGAATATTTTCCTATTTCACAAAAATCCACGGTACAAGATTAACCCACAGAGCAAGGGTTGTATGCGAAGAATTATTTTTTATTTTATGCGAACGCAAGCTTTTAAATGCAATGCTGTCTCCCTGCTGTAAATTGTATTCATTATCTTCCAATGCAACTGTAAGTTCACCCTTTATTATATATCCCACTTCATATCCGTCATGATGGTAATGTTCTTCACCTGTTGAAGCACCTGGAGGAAACTCAATCAAGATTACTTCCATTTCATTGGAGTCAGGGTTTAATAATGTATATGAAACATTCCCATCGGTGAGCAACCTTCGGTGCGTATTTTTTCGTATAACCGGGGAAGGTGCTGTTCTTTTTATCTCATTTTCAAAAAATAAGCCAATGGGTACATTGAATACATCAGCAATTGCTTTCAATGTTGCCAGCGAAGGATTTGCTTTTCCATGTTCTATCTGGCTTATAAGGCTTGGCGTTGCATGTATTTTATCAGCTAATTCCTTTAAGGTTATATCATTTTTTTTCCTGAAATATTGAATCTTCTTGCCAATATTTTCAATGAGCTGATCCATACAATTCAACCTTCTTCTTGATGTAAACTATTCTGATAAATATAATTATTTCATTGAATAATGTCCATCACTTTTTATTTATTGTTTATTAAAATATATATAAATCATGTATTATTGCATACAACAATTAAATATTACAGCCATCAATAATGTTAGTACAACTTATCTTTTTTTGTACAATTTTTTTGACATATTATTCCACTTTTGCTATTATGATACATGATTACTTTTTATTTACTATTTGTAATTTATTGTTCATTTAATTTTATATATACTACTTTATAAAAACATAGGAATATTTTAGCGGATGAAAAAAATACATTACATATCATATTTGCTCATTTTTATTATACTCATTGAATTTGTTGATACTAAACTTTTTTGTAAAAATCTATTAGAATTATATTCCGATCCTGTATATTCAGAAGAAGGATTACAGAATGCCATTAATTATAATCCCGATAATGATAGCATATTTTTACCAAAACTAGAAGGTAAAGATATTTTTACCGCTATAAATGATTTGTCTATTTGTAGAATTCCTGATGTACGAAAATTTTTGTACATCTATCTTACCAAAGGCAGGGAATATACCATCACTGCAATAAAACGTTCATACCTATACATGCCTTTAATCAGGGAACAAATGCAACAATATGAAGGTATCCCAGAAGACATTGCGCTGCTTCCATTACTTGAAAGCGCTTTCAATCCCTATGCGGTTTCCAAAAGTAATGCAGTTGGAATATGGCAATTTGTTCCGTCAACAGCAAAAGTCCTGGGGTTGCAGATAAACGATTTTGTTGATGAGCGTCGCGATATAATAAAATCAACAAATGCTGCACTACGGCACCTCAACCATTTGAATAAAACATTTAATTCATGGGAACTTGCACTTCTTGCATACAACGGTGGATGTGGTTATTTATCACGAACAATGAAAGCCAATGGCTATCATCATTTCTATGACCTTATTGAATCGGGAGTCTTACGGAAAGAAACCGCAGAATATATTTATCGTTACGCTGCATTAGCACTTATTTATAAATACCCCGAACTATTTTCAATTGAAAAGGATTTACTTAAGCCTGATAATGATTATGATATTGAACTAGTAGAATTAAGATACCCGGTAAGGATTAATCTACTTACTGAAAAATGTAATATTCCTTCTGAAGTCATTAAGCTTTACAATCCTCAACTAAAAAGAAATATAACCCCACCCAAAGAACGTAATTATATACTGTTATTGCCAAAAGGTAGTAAGGAAAAAATAGAAGAATATAAAGATGAAATATATACGCTTAAATTTACATCCATTTACACTCATAAAGTAAAATCAGGAGAAACATTGTCACAAATAGCAAAGCGATACCGCGCAAGCCCTAAAACCATTATCATGATCAATAATCTCACCCACCCTGACCGTTTATACCCTGGAAATATTTTGTATATACCTGTCTTTTGAAAATCCTCAACTAATAATATTTCATTAATTTCTAAAAATATCTTATACCTAATGATATAGTATACGCCTTGCAGTCATGATATTATATTTTGCAATTGATTCCGGATATCTTCTATACTTGTATTTGAATTTACAACGTATAGTTCAGGCACATCATCTTCGGGTTTCTCAAAACGATCTTTCAACTGCATGAAAATCTCAACATCAGCATCTGAAATTGATGTATCTTTTTCCCTTCTTTCAATTCTTCTTATAAGTTCTTCTTCGGGGCACTGTGTATAAACAAATTGCACATCAATTTCTTTTTCTTTAAAAAATTGATAAAAATTTCTTCGTACTTCCTTACTGTAAAATGTCCCATCAAGAATAACAGGCATACCTGCAAGAGCTATCACCAGAGCTTTTTGTTTCATTGTTGCATACACTTTTTCAGTCATCTCAGGAGTATAAATGCCTTTACCAGCTTTTGAATTTGCTTTATCAAAAACATCAAGCCCCGCAAGCTTTTTGCGTACCGCATCCGAATTAATGACAATGCCACCTGTTAGCGAAGCCATTTCCATGGATATAGTGCTTTTACCGCTTCCTATGTTTCCAAAAACAATATAAACAACACCCTTTGCATTTTGCTGCATATAATGCTTTGCCAGTTGAAAATATTGTGAAGCCTTTTGTATATACGCATCTCGTTCATGTTGCGTTATACCTTCATTATCTGACTGAAAGCTATTAATTTTTGCCCTAACCATGGCACGGTATGCCTTGTAAAAAGGCAACACCAACACACCATCATAATCCCCTGAAAGCTGAATATATTGTGCACACAATCTATTTGAATCACCAATGTTTCCATTTACATCTAAGTCCATGAGCAAAAATGCAATATCTGAAATTGTGTCAATATACCTGAACCGTTTATTAAATTCTATACAGTCAAGAATGATGATTGAATCATCTTTATAGTATATATGCTCACAGTGAAGGTCACCATGGCAATCACGTACAAACCCCTTTATATTGCGATCCTTAAAAATTTCTTGATGCGTATTAATAAAATCCTCAGTCCATGACCGCATAAATGTATAATCGTTTTTAGAAATTGCAATGCCAATATATTTTTCAATCTGATCAAAATTTTCCAGTGTATTTTTACTTATCTCGTTGATACCACCAAATCCCTGCAGCCCTTCTGTATTATCAGCATTTTTATGAAACGCATAAATTTTTTGAGCTATGAGCGATAGTAACTGATTACTAATACCGTGCTTCAGCAAATTTTTGAGCGAAAATTCATTATCTATATATTTCATCTTGACACAATAGGCAACGACATCATTTTCATTATATGTGGCATCTTCTACCAACCTTAACGAATTTTCATCTTTCACAATTGCAACAACACCCAGGTATATTTCAGAGCTAATACGGGAATTTAATCGATATTCTTCAAACGTGTAGTATTTTCTGTCTTCAAACGAGACAAAATTTAAAAAACCAAAATCAACAGGTTTTTTAAGCTTATACACATATGGCTTTACAATAAATACATACGAAATATGAGTTTGTACAACAGTAACAGTATCAACAGGATGATTGTAGGATTTTGGATTTGAAAGAAAAGAAACTATTTGCTGCATACACACCTCGTAATCATAAAAAGTAAAATGAGCACGTTACAGTTAAAATTTCTTGTTTTAATATAATCAATAAAGGTAATGATTAATTATACTTCATTAGAAAATGTCAATAACATATTACATGATCAAAATAAAGGTAGATTTTGTTGTTATTGTTACATTACACAAACTATGCTAATTCAAGTGATAATGTATTATTTAGTAACTCCGGTGGTGGTCCCCAGTAACACGTGATGCAATGTATCCCTTTTTCTTGATAAAAGTCTAATGTGTAAGATCTATTTTGATAATAAGGCAGATAGTTATCGGTATCTTTTCTTCTTAATTGATCCATATAATAATTTATAAATTCAAACAAAATATTATCAATACAAAATTCAATACAACGAGCCAGTGACATCTTCCACAACTTCTTTACGTCCAGAATAAACTCATATTCAGAATGATACAACACCAGATGCACTCTCCTCCAGGAATCTTCGGTATTACGTTTCCTGTAGGATAGGCGTTTGAATGCTATAGCTTTTCTTTTTTCATTTTTGGCAGCATACATCAATAGATACATGATTAATGAGCGTAACGGAACATTCAGCTGTTTTGCATAATTCTCTAAGATGGAAATATTTGTCAATGAAATGCAGGTGGTTGTTTCTATGTGCATTTTCCCTCCAAAGTATTGATTTTGTATTTTATTTCTTTGATTTACGTTATTGTCTAAACAATGTCTAATAATACAAAAATTGCAATAAATTTTTCAATACATTGAAAATTTTCATTTACTATTTTTTTCAATTCCTGTTTCCTGATTGTTAGTTGCAATGTTTACATATTGAAACTAACATTTGTTTAATAAAACAATAAACAAAACAATGAGGTAATGTATGATAGCACGTATTGACCATGTTTCACTTGCTGTCCCCGATTTTGATAAAGCAAAAATATTTTTTGAAAACTTAGGTGCTGTTGCGGGAGTCGGAGCAAAAGATGATAGTACAAAATTTTACTGGCAGATATTTTCTCTTGGTGATATGAGCCGAATTGAATTAATAACACCAACCGGCAAAGGGAGCTTTTTAGATGGTTTCATAGAATCACGAGGAAGCGGCGTTCATCACATAACACTACAAACTCATGATATTAAAAAAGCCATTTCAAAATTAGAGCAAATGGGAGTTCCTTACTTTGGTTATCATGAATACCCTGGCGGTGTATGGAAAGAAATCTTTATCCATCCAAAACATGCATTTGGTGTGTTGATACAGATTGCAGAATTCAATGCCGATGACTGGTTGTCGCCTGAAGTAAAAATGCCGGATGGGCAGTACAAAATCGAGGTAAACGAAGGTAAGATTTTACTAACACTGCCTCATCCGGGTGGAGGTACGGCAACAATTCAACTTACAAAAGAGCAGGCAAAAAACTTAGCACAAAGTTTATTATCATATACTGAGGCGTAACTAAAATTCAATTTTTTCATACTTCATATTGAACGCTTCAGCAACATGATCATAGGTAAGTTTACCTTTAAACACATTGAGTCCTTTATGCAGAGCTTTGTTATCCAGCATTGCCTTTTCCAGGCCTTTATCTGCTAATTCAAGCACGTATGATAACGTTGCATTGGTTAAAGCATAGGTAGAAGTACGTGGCACTGCACCCGGCATATTTGCAACACAGTAGTGCACAATACCTTCTTCAATGTAAATGGGATCATCGTGGGTTGTTGGCCTGCTTGTCTCAGCACAACCACCCTGATCAATTGCAATATCAACCAGGGCTGAGCCCTTTCGCATTGCTTTAAGCATATCACGGGTAATGAGCTTGGGAGCTTTAGCACCAGGTATTAACACCGAACCAATAACCAGATCAGCCTTTGTTACAAAATCCCATATATTTGCCTTATTTGACATGACAGTAATTACCCTGCCCTTGAATATATCCTGAATGTATCTCAACCGCTGTGCACTGATATCAAGGATAGCAACTTCAGCACCCACCCCAACAGCTAAATGACATGCATTAGTTCCTGCAATACCTGCACCAATAATAGCAACCTTTGCAGGAGGTACACCGGCAACACCTGAAAGCAATATCCCTGCACCACCATTTTTTGCTTCCAAGCACATGCATCCCATCTGTATGGAAAGTCTTCCTGCAACTTCACTCATAGGTGCTAAAAGAGGCAAGCTACCATCATCCAGTTGAATGGTTTCATATGCAACGCCAATTACTTTTTTATTAAGAAGTTCGCGAGTTAATGCTTCATCAGCAGCTAAATGCAGATACGTAAAAATAATCTGGCCTTCTTTCATTCTTTCAAATTCTGGTCCTAATGGCTCCTTAACTTTGACAATCATATCAGCTTCTGCCCATACATCGCTTGCATTTTTAATAATCCTTGCCCCTGCTTTTGTATATTCATCATCAGAGAAACCGGAACCCTCACCAGCATGCGTTTCTACAAATACTGTATGACCATGAGAAACTAAAGCATTTACTCCCGATGGAGTCAGAGCTACACGGTTTTCTTTGATTTTTATTTCTTTTGGCACACCAATTTTCATAATACCCCCTTGTTTATAATGTATAATAACTTCATAAATTTTTCCAAAGTTACCTGAGTAACCATAAAATTTTTTAAAAATTTAAAATATTAATTTTTTCACTTATAAACTATTTAACATTATGCTGAGTGAGCAATCACTCATTTTTTACTAACATACATACATACAATAAATATTGCAAGTATTTTTTCAAATTATACCAAATAAATTGTTCTTATTAAGGAAACATCTAAAAACTGCTTTTATCTCTGAAAATTACAATAAATGGTAGCATTTTTTGCCTATTTATGTGCTCACAAGGGAACATCCCCTCAAAATTAGTTTTTAGAAATAACCTTATTCATTCACTGCATGATAGAGGTTGTTGCATTAGTAGTTTTGATGTAAATTATCTTGTTCTAAAAAGAAAGTGATTTATACATTAGTTTAGCAATTGCAGATTCCCGCTGATGTTCAACTACTGGTTTGGGGTAGTCACAAATAATATCAGCATCATACCAGTTATGAATTACCTTTGCCGGAAATGTTTGTAATTCCGGAATCCAGTGTTTGATATACTTACAATCCGGATCATATTTTTTTTGCTGTAACCATGGATTAAAAATCCTGAAATACGGCTGTGCATCACACCCTGTAGATGCAGCCCATTGCCAGTTGCCATTATTCACGGACGGGTCATAATCTATAAGCTTGGTGGCAAAATAGCGTTCACCCAACCGCCAATCAATATGCAAGTCCTTTACAAGAAAGCTTGCCACAATCATCCGAACCCTGTTATGCATCCAGCCTGTTGTGTTGAGCTGTCGCATACCCGCATCCACAATTGGAAACCCTGTGAGGCCATTAGCCCACAGTTCAAATTTTTCCTTATCATTGGTCCACTGCAGTGCATCATATTTTTGATGAAAAGCTCCCTTAAAAACATGTGGAAAATGAAATGCAATAGATGTAAAAAAATCCCGCCAGTACAATTCATTGATGAATGAATCCGGGATTTTTAAATGTTTGTTTGCAGTGTGATAGACTTCGCGTATGGATAGTATCCCAAACTTAATGTGTGCAGATAACAGGCTTGTCCCCTGTACTGCAGGAAAATTCCGTGTTTTAGCGTAATGTTGCAAATGAGCTATTTTTGATAATAGATGCAATGCTTCATTTCTACCACCTTTTGAAAAGAGATTTGGATTATCATTTACTGTAACAGTATCCAGAATATCTTGTGGCTCTTCAGATTTTATTTTTTTGGTATAATAATTGTTAAATTTATTTTTCAGGGGGGAACTGACTGCAAACATCCTGGCTTTTTTCAGGTAGTGTGAATAAATAGTATATGGTCTACCATCCTGTGAAAGCACCATTTCCGGCTCATTCATTAGTGCATCAACATAGATATTGCAATCTATAGTATATCGTGAGCATACTTCCTTTATATTTCCATCACGCATTATGCTGAAAGGTGTATAATCCCGGTTAAAGAACACAGCGTTGATTTTCTCTTGTTTAATCAACATTTCTACAATATTTTCCGCAATTCCTTTAAACAGATACAATCTACTTCCCTTTTTATTAAGTTCAGTGGTCAACTCCTTAAGAGATTGAATCATAAATTGAACTGCATTATCACCCATGTAAGGGTTATTATATAGCTGCCGATCATCCAGGATAAAACAGGGAATCACATAATTTGATAATTCACAAGCTCTAATGAGCGCTGTGTTGTCGTCAAGCCGCAGGTCCCTTATGAATATATGGAGTGATAGATTATATTTTTTTGCCATATAATGTAAAATTCCTTCCGTGACTACTTTTGTGATAGCTACTGTACATCAATTTTGATCATAAAATCTTTTAATTGAATTGACAATTTGCTACATTATTACTACTGCTCACAAATAAAATCAATCACAATGTGAGGACAACCTGTGGATACCTATTTGATTAAAGGCGGTAAAAAGCTTAATGGTTCAGTAACTATCTCCGGTGCTAAAAACGCTGCATTGCCAATTATTGTGGCAAGCCTTCTTGCTGAAGGCACTACAGTGTTGCATAATGTACCCAATTTAAAAGATATTCAGACAATTTTAAAAGTCATTGAATGTCTGGGTGCCAGTTATGAATTTAATACTGAACACAATACATTAAAAATCCATGTCAATTCTTTAAAAAACGCTGAAGTGCCGTATGATTTAGTTAAAACCATGCGCGCTTCCATATACGTTATGGGCCCGCTTTTAGCACGGTGTGGCGAGGCAGACGTATCATTGCCAGGCGGTTGTGCCATAGGCGAGCGTCCTGTTGATATTCATCTGTCCGGATTTGAAGCGCTGGGCAGCACCATAACTATAGAGCATGGATACATCAAGGCGCGTGTACAGAAGCTTCAGGGCAACCGCTTCATTATGCGTAAAGTTTCCGTTGGTGCCACTGCCAACATCATGATGGCAGCAGTCCTTGCAGATGGTCAGACCATACTGGAAAATTGTGCAATGGAACCAGATGTGGTAGATCTGGGCAACTTCCTCATAAAAATGGGGGCAAAGATTCAAGGGCTTGGTACTGAACGCATCATTATAACCGGTGTGAAAAAGCTTAAACCGGTAACCTATTCCATTATCCCTGACCGTATTGAAGCCGGCACGTTTCTGATTGCTGGAGCTATCACACGTGGTAACATTACCATAAACAATGTAATCCCTGAGCATTTCCAGGCATGTATTAATACACTATCTGAAATGGGTTTTGTAATTTCAGGCGGCGATAGTTCCGTAACAATAGAACCTTCCAAAAAATTGCAGGGCAGCATGATAAGGACATTACCATATCCCGGTTTCCCAACCGACCTGCAGGCACCAATAATGGCCCTCATGTGCACAATTCCGGGAATCAGCGTGATTATTGAAACAATCTTTGAGAACAGGTACACACACGTTGGCGAACTTCGCCGCATGGGAGCAGACATTGAAATAGAAGGAAATGTTGCAGTTGTCAAAGGTGGAAAACAGTTACAGGCCGCCCCGGTTCTGATGTCCGATCTCCGTGCAGGAGCATCACTCGTACTGGCTGCACTGGCAGCAAAAGGCCAGACGGAAATACGCCGTATTTACCACACCGACAGGGGATATGAAAATTTTGAGCAAAAGTTACAGAGCTTAGGTGCCGATATACAAAGAGTAAAAGGAGGAAAACCATAATGGTACGAGGACTGTATACCGGCGCAAGCGGCATGATAGCACAGGAAGCACGATTAGACGCTATCGCCAACAATTTAGCAAATGTTGACAAAACTGCATATAAAAAGGACTTAACGTTATTCAAAGCCTTCCCGGATATGATTATCCGACGCCTTAATGATGATGGCCTTGGCATAACACCTGCTGGAAGCTATGACACCATGCCATTTGTTGGTAAATTAGGTACTGGGGTTGAAGTCAACGAAGTATACACACTGTATGATCAGGGTTCGCTTATGCGAACGGAAAACCCATTTGATGTTGCACTTGATGGCAAGGGTTTTTTTGCTGTGATGACCGAGCGTGGTGAGCGGTATACCCGCAATGGAGCCTTTACACTGAATAAAGATGGAATTCTTGTTACACATAATGGACTGCCAGTCCTTGGTGAAAATGGCATAATCAAATTACAGAAGAATAATTTTATGATTAATGAACGCGGTGAAATTTTAGTTAACGCTGCCCTTTCACTTGAACCAACTGACCTTGTAGGCATGACGCAGAATAACTGGGAACAACCAGTGGTTATTGACAAATTAAAAATAGTCGATTTTGAAAATATCCGTGAACTGAAAAAAGAAGGTGAGTCCCTTTACCGTGATACCGAGTATTCAGGCCCTGCACTTCCCGCAGAAGAATACAAGGTTGTTCAGGGATTCTTAGAAAAATCCAATGTCAATGCTGTTCGTGAGATGGTGGACATGATTGAAGTTCAACGCAGTTACGAAGCAAACCAAAAAGCAATGCTTACTCACGACCAGGAGTTAGGCAGACTTATCAACGAAGTTGCACGATAAATTTAATTTACTGTATATAGCAATTAACGGGCAAGTTCACCAATGGGCTTGCCTTTTTTATTTTTTGAATCCCAGTAGGGCGATATCTCAAGTAACTGATTAACCACCTCAGGCATAACTTTGAGTGTATAATCAATCTCTTCTTCAGTAGTATAACGGCTTAAGCTGAACCGTATTGATCCATGAGCCGACGTGAATGGCACACCCATTGCTCGTAACACATGCGAAGGTTCTAGGGAACCCGAAGAACACGCTGAACCAGATGAAGCTGCAATTCCTTTTTCATTGAGGTACAGTAAAATAGCCTCGCCTTCAATAAATTCAAATCCAATATTGGTAGTATTATCCACTCGTTTATTTTTATTGCCATTGAGATGGGCATTGGGGAATTGATTTAACAGCCCTTCTTCAAGCTTATTGCGTAAGTATTTAATTCTTTCCACTTCATCCTTGTTGGCTAAGTGCTGCATGACAAGTTCAGCAGCTTTCCCTATGCCTATTATGCCTGGTACATTATGTGTTCCAGGCCTTCTGGCTTTTTCCTGATGCCCTCCGTATAAAATTGGACGCAACCGTGTACCTCTGCGAACATACAATACACCAATGCCTTTTGGTGCATGAAACTTATGCCCGGAAATGGCAAGCAAATCGCATTGAATGTTATTCACATCCACCGGGATTTTCCCAATTGCCTGGACCGCATCAACATGGAATGGAATCCCACGTTTTTTACAAAAAGCACCAATTTCTTCAACAGGGAATATCACACCTGTTTCATTGTTAGCATACATCACCGAAACTATCGCCGTATCATTTGTTACTGAATCAAACAAAAATTCCATATCCAGATTGCCTTCCCTGTCCACAGGCACATAGGTTACCGAATATCCTTCCCGTTCAAGCTGGCGACACAAATTAAGTACTGCAGGATGTTCAACTTTTGTAGTAACAATATGTTTTTTGTCACGGTAATACTGCAATGTACCCAGTATAGCCATATTATCACTTTCGGTGGCACCACTGGTAAAAACTATCTCATAATCATAATCAGCACCAAGCATCTGTGCAACACTATGCCGTGCATTCTCAACATCATGTTCCACATCACCGCCAAAATCATGCATACTGGAAGGATTTCCATAACGCTGGGAAAAATAGGGCAACATTGCTTCCAGCACTTCAGGAGCAACCATTGTTGTAGCATTGTTATCTAAATATATAATAGTATTCATCACTTCACCTCAATTACTTCAATATCCTGTTCAACAAACTCACGTAATTTTTCCTGAACCAGATTTTTCATGGTAACATCTGAAATAACACAATGCGCACAGTGACCACGCAATGCCACATATACATTTTTACCGTCAATATCAATAAGTTCAATATCACCACCATCCCGTATAAGCACTGGACGTATAACATTCTGTATGGTTTCTTCCACCAGCTGCATCCTTTTGAGATTTGACATAGGCTTTGCACCAGCAGTGTCTTTTGGCCTAGTAACAACTTTAGCTAATTCTTCTTTTATTATATCTTCAATTTTAGGGATACAGGAACCACAGGCACCACCAGCTTTTGTATAATTAGTAACCTCTTCAACTGTGGTAAGATTATTTTCTTTGATAACGCGCCGTATTAAATTTTCTGAAACGCCAAAACACTGGCACACTATGGCACCCTCATCCTCGTGTTCATCCTCAACCTTTTGCCCTTTGATTTTCTTTATAGCTTTATCCAGCGCCTCCTGCCCCATCACCGAACAGTGCATCTTCTGGTCAGGAAGTCCTCCCAAAAACTCAACAATATCTTTATTAGAAATTTTTGAAGCTTCTTCAACTGTTTTTCCTTTGATCATCTCGGTTAGCGCTGATGATGAAGCTATTGCACTGCCACACCCAAACGTTTTGAATTTTGCATCAACAATTTTATCACCATCAAGCTTTAAATAAAGGGTCAGAGCATCCCCACATACAATGCTGCCAACCTCCACCACAACATCGGCATCGGGGATTTCACCAACATTCTTTGGATTTTTATATAATTCCTTAACTTTTTCAGTATATTCCCACATTGTATATCTCCTCCTGTGCTTCTGCGATACTAACCAACCTTACACTGGAAAAATCAATCTATTTTTGCAAAAGCAATCATAACCTTTAATTACTACCATTATAGTAGTATATCATGCTTCTGTCAAGATAATTTAAAAAAATTCCAATTTTTTTGCGATAGTTACCTGATATTTTACATTTCAATTATTTACTTTTATCTGATATACACCAGAAATGCTTTCAGATACTCTGTTTCGGGACAATAGATTGAAATAAGATGGTCAGCAGGTTGCATAAATTTTCCTATTATCTGAACGTCACGCCCAGCATCAACTGCTGCACCAAATATGATCTGCTGAAACAGTTTGCTATCAATAAATCGTGAACACGAACAGGTTAATAGCAACGAATTATGTGGTACTTTTTTTATTATTTTAAGATTCAATTCCTTATATCCCCGCAGGGCATGTTTCACACTTACTTTATTTTTTGCTAGCGCAGGTGGATCACACACAACAAAATTCTGAGTAATTTTGTGTTCATTGATATAATCAAATACATCTGATTTTACAACGGTATGC
>JARYLT010000068.1 GCA_029907515.1 Spirochaetota bacterium
GCTAAAAATATGGCCAAATTGTATCGAAATGAGCGCATTTTATCACAAATGCTTATAAAATTTACTCAAATACCACTTTTGGGATAGCCTAAATCATATACAAAAAAATGTATTTGATTTGACGCTATTCTGATCTATGCCATACTAACATTATACAATAACCTAAAATATTGAACGATGAACACGATCATAACCAAATTTATTATTTTCCAGCTCTGTATCTGGCTTCCAATTACTGCAGGTGCATTCTTTTCCTCAAAAGAATATATTGATGTTCAGAAGCTTTCGCAACGCCTGATTACCATAAACCTTATTAGTCTTGAATCCTTTATAGTTTTATGGACCATCTGGGGTCTTGATCTGACACCTGACCTCATAATCCTTCCATTTGCAGGATTTATAGAGGTCCTTTTAGGACTTTTAGCAGGCATTGCCATATGCACCCTGACTCAATGCAAAGGCATACAAAAACACACGTTTATTATAAGTTCATCCCTTGCAAATCATGGTTTCACAATGGGTGGGTTTTTATGCTACCTGTTTTTAGGGGAAAAAGGGCTGGCATTAGCATTTATATTTATTATTTATTTTATGCCGTATGTAATAATGGTCATCTTTTCCTATGCACGGTATGTTGGTACCAACGCGCCTTTCTCTTTTAAGCGCTACATTCTTACACCTCAAAACATGCCATTGTATGCAGTGTTTGCTGCCTTGCTTCTTCACTATTTTGATATAAAAAGGCCTATCATTAATATTCCTCTGGACCCTATGCTTGCTACATCTCTTACCATTTATTATTTTTCAATGGGCATCTATTTTAAATTTAAGGATATCAAAGGCTTCTGGAAATCACATATAATGCTTGCTTTAATAAAATTTATTATTGTTCCTTTGTTCATGTATTTTTTGTTATTGTTTCCACAACTATCGCATGACATTAAAACCGCAATACAATTGCAATCGTTTATGCCTGCAGCAATTTATTCTGTTATCACATCGATACTATTTAATTTAGATAAGGAAATGGCAACCAGTATGTTTGTTGTCAATACGATTGTTTTTTCAGGGATAATGATGCCATTGCTTATCGCAATTTTTTAGAATATCGACTCATACACATTTAATTTATATAAAACTCACAGACAAAATGTATATTGGTGTCTGGCTAATTATCAAACAATAATAGTATCTTCATGAGCGATAGTTCCTGATATAAATCCAGATAGTATGAAAATACTATATCCACTTATATTTTTTAAGCTCATTGCTATGTATTTGTTTTCAGTTTGACAGAAGATTATTCTGATCATTTGTTGTCTCTATAACTTTGATAATAACATTAATCAAATATTTGCAATATTACTATTTTTTATTACATCAAACCTTATTAAAGAGTAGTATTTATTACTATATTGATAATGTGTTAAACACTAATGAATACCAGATTACACCATACTATTATAATCGAATATCTGGGTAAAATTGCTGCTTCTATCTTTATTTTTTATTTATCCAGTATATCCATGCTGCGCCACCATCACAAAAAGGAATCTTTGACCTTAGAAATTATCAATGGGAAAATGGTCCTGTTGCACTGGATGGTGAATGGGAATTCTATTACGGAAAATTCTATGCTCCCAAACAATTCAAGTTTTCAAAAAACATAAATACACAGTATATGAAAATCCCCGCATCATGGAGCAAGTATAACATTAATAACCAAAGTCTACCTGCTTCTGGTTTTGCAACATATAGGGCCACAGTTCTTTTAAGCAATAGCAAACCGCGCTCACTTTCTATTCTGATCCCAAAACTTGACAGTTCATATTCCCTATATGTAAATGATACACTTTTAGTAGAAGTTGGGAAACCAGGAATTACTCCTTATAATAGTATTCATGCATGGAAACAAATTATAGCTGATATTCCATTGACAGGCAATCAAATCGACATTACCATTCATATCTCTAATTATTACTATGCAAAAGCAGGAATAACCAATTCTATTCTTTTAGGAAATAAACAGTCTATCTTACAACATTATATAAAAAGTATAATTGTAAATTATTCATATTTGGTGCACTGTTATTCATATCACTATATCATTTAGCATTATATATTTTTAAGAAAAACGATAAGCAATCTCTTTACTTTGGTATATTCAGCTTATTGATGGCTCTTTTATCCATCATTTTTGGAGAATTTCATATTATGCTTATATTCCCCAACTTGCCATGGAATTTACTGGTTCGTATAACATATTTAACAATGTCATTAGGATTAACATTTTTTGGGCTTTTCATTGAAAATCTTTATCCTGATGATGTCAATCCAAGCTTATTTAAAACCTTTCTTACTATTGGCATTTTGTATACTGTTCTAATAATTATTTCACCTGTTTTTTACTTTGCAAAGCTATTATCATTATTCTTGGGTATAATGATGATATATGGATTATCGATTTTATTCATTTTTACCCGTGCAATCAAGAATAACCGAAAATATGCAGTTTTTTTTCTCTCAGCTTTTTTAATATTTGCCATGGCAATTGTAAATGATATGCTACACTTTTTACATTTGATTAATACAACATATATGGTACCGTATGGTTTTTTAATATTTATTGTATTCCAGTCTTTTATTCTTGCAAATCAAAATTCCAGGCTTTACAGCAAACTGGAAAAACTTTTTAGTGAAAAAATAAAACTGGAAAATATTGCTGCAACTTTCCAGAATCTTGCATATATTGACCCACTCACTGAATTGCCCAACAGGAGAAGATTTGAAGAATACCTTCATGCCGAGTGGCATAGAGCTATCCGCAATCAAACTCCTCTTTCAATATTAATGATAGATATTGATTATTTTAAAAAATATAATGATAAATTTGGCCATATCGTTGGTGACCTGGTACTAAAAAAAGTAGGTGGAACAATTAAAAGTTGCATCCATCGCCCAGCAGATATGTGTGCTCGTTATGGAGGCGAAGAATTTATTGTTATACTTCCTGAAACTGAAATTATTGGTGCTTATAGAATCGCCGAGCGAATTAGAAAAAAAGTATTGGACCTTAAATTGCCAGCTGCAATCACCACATCATCAAAATTTGTATCAGTAAGTATAGGTTGTACAACTGAGTTCCCAAATCCTGGTGACCATTGGGACTATATAATTGATAAAGCTATAAAGCTGATAAAAAATTATATCAGGCAAAAAAATTTGGAAGAAACCGTACAGAAAAGTAGGAATTCTTACAACATTGTATTAGCCAAAATATTAAATAAACACCATCTTAAGTTATTCCCTCTCAACAAACAGGTGATGATTCACTGTCTGCATGAGTGAATATATTGCATCTTCATATTGCACCAGTTGCTGGTCCTTATCTCTATTATGGATAACTGCATTGAGCATATTTTTAAGTAACAATAAATCTGACCTTCGCTTTATTTTTTTGGCCTGTACAAGCTCTTTCAAATAGTCAAACTTATAATTACGTAGCTGGACACGTAAAAAAAATTCTATGCCATATATCTGAAAAATCCTTTCTAATGGGTAACTTTTACTTTTATCAATAAATTCCTTATACTGAGGTGCATCTACAACTCTCTTTTTTCTTCTGTCTTTAACTGATGGGGACCCTTGACCATCATCTTTCCCTTTCTGGGATTGTTTCCTTTCTAACTGCAAATCAATATTGGATATACTTATCTCGTAAGCCAGACGCTTAGCTTTCCATTCTTCAGTAAATTCATCATAATGCTTTTCCATATACCTTTCAAGCTCTTCAAGCATGATAGCTAAATTGGCAACCTTCCCAATATCAGTATTGTTGAGGCTTCGTAACATTGGGAAAATTTCTTTAACTATCTGATGTACCATCAAGCGTTTATGGAATTCGTTTTCATACTGTATAATAAGTTCACTTTGATAAAACGATTTTAATTTCCGTATCACAACCAGGTCTGCAACCACATACCCTTCCACCCTGGAAATATCACGGGCCTTATCCTCTGCTATAATCTCAATAGAAAATATTTTATGGGCATTAATAAGTATCTGAATGATACGCTTGACAAGGTCAATAGAAAGTCCATAATAACCAGATACATACTTTACAAATTCATCCGAATAGGGAACACCTTTAAATCCACCTGCAGCATTACGTTTTCGGATTTCATTATAAATATCATCAAAAATTGTTAAGCTCATTTCATAACCTATTATTCATCAAAATAAAAACTCAAGTATGATAGCCATCACAGATAATAAAAAAATAAAAGCGTTTTTTATATTTTTTTTGTCATAATAAAAAAAATGTGATTTTTTTTATTGACAGATGTTGACGTGATTAACCTATTGTAGTATAGTTTTAATCAAATGGGGTGTTAGCTCAGCTTGGTTAGAGTGCCTGCCTGTCACGCAGGAGGTCGCGAGTTCAAGTCTCGTACACCCCGCATAAAAAAAGCTGCTTATATGCGGCTTTTTTTATCCACCAATTTTTGACATTGAATGCATTGCCATACCTGAACAATTAAACGCAGTATCATCACATTGCATTAATGAATGTCCTTCTTTTTTATGTGATACGGCATTGGTTATAACTTCACGTATATCATTATTCAATTGCCCCCTGAGTATCTTTTTTAAATTATATTCAGTTGCATCATGCAGGCATGCTCTGAGCATACCATCTGAAGTTACCCGTAAACGATTACATTTACTACAAAACCTGTGTGACACTGCAGGTATAATTCCAACATTAATAACTGCACGTTTATCCCACCTGGGCAAAAATCTGTACATTGCAGCAACATGTGTATCGCTTGTTGTCTTACGCTGCACTGTTCCTAATGATTCCAATTTTTGAAGTAATGTATCTGCACTCACAAATGGTACCGGATCATTACTTAATGGCATGCGTTCAATAAAGCGAATTGCATGGATATTTGTTGCAAAACGCACCAGTTCTTCCAGTTCATCAAGTGTAGATTCCATTATTACAGCGTTAATTTTACATTCTACACCCTCTAACGATGTTATTTTCAGTATTCCGTTTATAACTTTGTGTATGGCATTAACCCCGGTAATTTTTGCAAATGTATCAGGATTAAGAGAATCAAGACTTACATTTACTTTCTGAACGTTGAATTCCTGTATTTTATCAATATATTGTTCTAGTAATACGCCATTAGTGGTTATACATATTTCTAATTCTTTGTGGTTGCTTCGTACCTGTTTTACAATATCAAAAAAGCCTTTTCGTAGTAACGGTTCGCCGCCGGTAAAACGGACTTTTTTTATTCCCAGAGAAACAAACACATCCACCAGCCTCACTATCTCTTCATTACGCAAAATCTCTTCATGCGGTAACCATTTGATATCTGCAGGCATACAATATACACATCGCAGGTTGCAATGGTCCGTTACAGAAATACGCACATAATCTATAGTTCTGCCAAAGCTATCAACAAGCATTTACCACCTCATGGTACAGGAAGCCCACATTGTTCCATTTTCATCCGTTGTGAATGAAAACTGATTAAAGCCTACATATGTTGGCTGCCTGCTTTCATTGATCTCCTGAACATGGTACCATGTACAAAGCCAGGATGTAATATATATAGCAGCATTTGCCAGTATACTCAAGGTAAAATAATGAGCTGCTCTGTCATATGCATACCCAAATTCTTTTACTGTTTTATAGCCACCTTCCGGGTCCTTGAAAAGTAAATCATGTTCCGGATCTATTGCTTCATTTGCTTTTTTTGCCGATCGATACAATGAACCACGATATTGCCAGTAATTATAGTAGTAATACATAGCATAGACACCTGAAATTTTTAAACCGGCAAAAACAGCGGCATATTCATAATGCCCGGTATACATATGCCCACCGCCCGGAAGAACGTCCCAGGCAAGTGCCTTCCATAAACTCACCGGTTCATCAGTTTTGACAAACGTAAATGGTTGTTGCGCAAACGACGTGTGTGCACACAAAATTACAAAAATAATTAATAATACTGTGCGATAGTTCATACTATAAATCCATTATTATTACAATCAACCTATTGAAACCATGCCTGGCTTCTTTACCGGAAACTACGCATGGCGACTCTACACATACATTACGATTTTACGGAATATCACCATTTACCACCTCAGTGTGGTCGCTTTCCCTTCCACCATCGTGGGATGTCATCCACACATACACCGGCCCATGATAGGAAGAAGAAATTTGTATGGTAACAACCTTTGGGTCACCACCTTCAAAATCAGTTTCAGCAACGTAGCCCACGTAATACCTGATATCGTAATATAACTTTGGGTCGCTGAAGTGTGCCGGATCAGTTGCTGATATATATACCAGATAATACAGATTTTCATTGCTGCCAGTATCAGGATCATAGGTTGCACCAGTATCTGTTTCAAATTGAAGAGTTATTATATGGTTATCTATTGACATTGATAAATTCACTGGCGGTGTTGGCTTCTGACCGCCTTTGACTTTGGAAAGGTCATCAAAGTATTCTTCATCAACGGGTTCATGCAGGCAACCGGTAGCAAGAACTATCGCCAATAACAATACTATTATTTTATTGTTTAAGCTCATGCAGGTACAGGTAATTTTTTCTAAAGTATGGATTATGCGGCTTCAGTACTGCCGCTTTATAAATATACTCATAGCCCTTATCAACGTCACCCTTAAGTATTAATGCAATTCCATAATTATTGAGCACCGCTGGCTCGCCGGTAGAAATCGCAGGTTGTAACAGGGTCAGAGCACCTTCCACATCGCCTTTGGCTAATCGGCTGATAGCATCATTGTTGGTTAGCGCAATGTCACTGCTATTGTGTATGTATGCTACATAAGCAGTAAAATTTACCTGTACAGATATTGCCTGACTATCATTATGTGGTACTGTTACAGTCCTTACACATCGTATTGTTTCATACTGGTAACCACACGCACTTAAACAAAAAGCTACGCTACCGTGTAACACAATCCTCAATAGCCTGTGCCACATTGAGCATCACCCTTTCATTGAAATGTTGCGCCATTATCTGCACCCCTATGGGAAGGCCCTGTGCATCCTTTGTCACAGGCACCGACATTCCCGGGATGCCAGCTAAGTTAGCCTGAATGGTGAGTATGTCGGCCATATACAGTGACAGCGGATCAGAAATCTTTTCGCCAATACCAAACGCTGTTGTTGTTGTCACCGGCGCAACAATGCAATCGCACTGGCTGAATGCTTTGGTAAAATCATCTATGATAAGGCGTCTGCCCTTCAATGCCTTGAGATAGTAGGCGTCATAGTAACCAGAACTCAAGGCAAACGTTCCTAAAATGATACGCCGCTTTACCTCTTTGCCAAAACCTTCCTGGCGCGTCTTCACATACAGGTCTTTGAGCTTTTGAATATTTTTTGAGCGATAGCCGTAGCGCACACCGTCATACCGTGCCAGATTTGATGAAGCCTCCGCTGTTGCTATGAGATAGTAAATGGGGACCGCATAGTCAGTGTATTGCAGAGAAATCTCCTGGATAATTGCTCCCTGCAATTCTAATTTTTTTAACACATCCTTGACTGCGGTAACTATCGCCTCATCAACGCCGTTAAAATATTCCTGGGGGACACCGATGCGTAATCCCCTGACATTGCTGGTTATAGTGGTACTATCAAAATCAACCGGCTTATTGATGGATGTTGCATCACGTTCATCAATCCCTGAAATGACTGCAAGCACATCTGCTGCATCTTTAACAGTGTGAGCAAATGTACCAATCTGGTCAAGCGATGAAGCAAATGCTACCAGACCATAGCGTGACACGCGGCCATAGGTGGGTTTTATTCCCACTACTCCACAAAATGACGCAGGCTGGCGTATGGAACCACCAGTGTCAGAACCAAGTGCTACCGGTGCAATATCTGCTGCTACCGCTGCTGCAGAACCACCACTGCTTCCGCCAGGGACCTTTGTTGTATCAACTGGATTTCTGGTTGGTCCAAAAAACGATGTTTCAGTAGTGGACCCCATAGCAAATTCATCTAAATTGGTTTTTCCTAATAGGACAAACCCGGCATCAAGCAACTTTTGATATGCAGTGGCATTATAGGGTGGTACAAAATTTTGCAAAATTCCTGAAGCGCAGGTAGTTAACACCCCTTTTGTGCAGATATTATCTTTAATGGCAATTGGTATACCATCATACTTTGATTTTGGCTTTCCCTGTTTACGGCGCATGTCTGATTCTTGAGCCTGCTGTAAGGATACATCATGAGTGACAGTGATATATGCATTCAAATCTTTGTGTTCATCAATTGCCTTGAGGTACTCCGTTACTATTTCAACAGATGTAGTTTCTCCCCGTTCAAGCATCTGGACTAACTGACTGACGGTTTTTACTGCCATAAAGTGACTCCTGTTAAAAAATGGGATTAGCAAATACATTGATTGCAAACTCTTAATAATGTCAAATTAATTTATTGTATATATGTTGTAACCATTGCCAGATTCAAACCACTTACAAAAAGTACTGATACACACGTATATACTTCAATAGCAAAACAGGGAATTATCGCAAACATTCTATATTCTGGTAGATTTATTGTTATCCGGGAATAAAGTATGGCCATTGATAATTATTTGACTAAAATTACCCCACGATATATATTAGGTTAAATAATTATCTTATAACGTTAAACGTTGAACTTTATACTAAGAACGGGTTTCATTATGAAAAAACATATTCTACTGTATTTATTAGTTTCTATACTGTTTTTTGGCTGCTATAAAAAATCAGTTGTCCTTAATCCCAACGATATTCATTATATTATCAGCACCTTTTTAAATGAACACGTACTGTACCATGAATTTGATGATACTATCTCTCAGCGCACATTGAATAACCTGCTTTCATCTATTGATCCTGGTAAATATTATTTTTACAAAAGTGATGTTGATGCATTTACTAAACGGTACGAAACCCTTATTGATGACTTAGCCAAAAAAGAAGATTTTTCGTTTCTTGATGATATTTTTGGAACATACAAAAAACGTGTCGATGAAGTGAATCATATTATTGATGGATTACTCAAGCAGCATTACACCTTTACCGAAGATGAAACCATAAACTTAGATAGCGATAAAATCCCCTATGCACAAGACAAAAATGAACTCAGAGAGCGCTGGCGCAAAAATATCAAGCTACAGCTTTTAAACTATCAAACTTCAGAGAGCTTAAACGAAGACCAGGCAAAAGAAAAATTAAAACGCAAGTTTTACCTTAACAATAAGCGTATTCAGGAATTTGATAAGGCAAAGCAGTTTTCAGTTTTTCTTAACGCATTTTCAATGGCACTTGATCCTCACACCAACTATCTGACGCAGGAAGAACATGAAGACTTCATGATTTCTAATAATCTGAAGCTTGAAGGCATTGGCGTTCAGCTACGCTCAGAAGACGGTTACACCATTGTTGACCGCATTATCCCTGGTGGAGCGGCTGACAAACTTCCAAAAGAGCTGCAATTGCAACCCAATGACCGCATTGTTGCTGTTGCCCAGGGCAATGATGAACCTGTAGACGTTGTTGACATGGAACTGCGCGATGTGGTGAAAATGATACGTGGCAAAAAAGGCACACTGGTCAAGCTTACCATCATACGGATTAATCCTGACAGTAAAGAACAAAAGCGAATGATTGTGCCCATTGTGCGCGAGGAAATTAACTTAGAAGATAGTGCTGTAAAATCTGAAGTGTTTCAACCTGAGAATGGGCCTGCCATTGGTTACATTAAAATACCTTCATTCTATGTTGATATGTCACAGCAGGGATTTGGTGAAGGCAGAAGCTCAACCGCTGATACCCTCATGCAGATTAACAATCTGATGAAGAAAAATGTTGCATGTATAGTGGTTGACCTGCGTGGTAATCCTGGCGGAGCATTGAGTGAGGCATTAAAACTGGCCGGCGTTTTTATTGATGCAGGCCCGGTTATGCAGGTGTACGATAGCTCCGGTAATATTCAACCATTAGATGATCCAATCCCGGGAGTATACTACAGCGGGCCACTTGTTGTGCTCATTGATAAATTCAGTGCAAGTGCATCAGAGATATTTGCAGGAGCTATCCGTGATTATCGTCGTGGTCTCATTATTGGTACCGATGCAACCTTTGGCAAAGGAACCGTGCAATCATATAAAGAACTGTATCAGAAAAAAGGTGCTATCAAGATTACCAATGCCATTTTTTATCAGCCTTCGGGTACATCAAATCAGCTTAATGGGATAAAACCCGATATCACAGTACCTGATATCACAACAATATGGGACATTGGTGAAAACAAACTCAAATATGCATTACAGTGGAAACAGATTCCTCCGGCTGCCTATACTCCATACAGGAATTATCTTACTGCTGATGTTATTGCACAGCTAAAGGTTAGATCTGACAATCGATTGCAGAACGATGCACAGTATGCAAAACTTTTACAGGAGATCAAAGATTTAAAGCAAAAACTGCAGTCAAAGGAAATCAATCTAAAAGATGAAAGTAGCATTGAACAGCGCAAAAAGGATCTGGAAAGCTCAATTAAAAAAGGGAAGAAAGATAAGCTTATTGATCTTGAAAATGATGTATTTTTGCAGGAAGCATTTCGTATTACCGCTGATTATTTGAAAGCATTGCATTGATTGTTACAGGTCAACTGTTATATCAAAATGGTGTCTGGCTTTCAATGCGGTACTATACTGTGTAAACTGCCTTATAATAGCATCTGCCTGCAGTATTACAGCATCCGTACCCTGCAGTAAACACTGTTCATACAGATATTGCAGGTGCTCATTACGTGAGTTCAGAAAAGACTGTATAAAAATAACAAGCTTTACATCATAGTTTGGCAATGCTTTGTAAATAAGCTCACAGCGTTCATGCACTTTTCGCATGCCAGGGCACCATGATTTAAATGAGCAGGCATACAAGAGCTCATAGTACAGATTTTGTGATGAAGTATGGCATGAAATGTCAAACTGCCGCCTCCCATTGCAGCTGTCATCCTCGACAATGACAATATCAAATTCATTACATGCATCATATATATCCCAATTGCTAAAGTCACTGTAGACAAGCGCCTTTTGAGTCGGTTCATTATCACTATAAGTTGATGACTCAACTGTGTGGTATAACTGCTGCAACAATTGCAAGCTCTGCTGCGGCACAAGGGAAAATGCTGCATCACACAGTAATTGCAACTGGCTCTGGGTGAATACAGCCGCATACATGGTGGTCAGTGCCCGCATTATTTTGCGTATTTCTTCATACACTGCAACTGCCTGCCTGAGACTATCATCATCAGGGTATTCCTGCTCTACTCCCAAAGACTGCAACACTGAATACAGTATTGTGTGAAGGTTAACCACTGCATCTTGGGCAAAGCCTTCATAATGCGGGATGGCATGTACGGTCAATTGCTGTAACACTTCACGGGGTATGATAGTACAATACTGTGGCACAATGAGCACATCGGCAAGGCTGCAATACTCCACTGCCCTTTTATACATTGAGCTATCAGGCTTACATAATGCAGTCATCACCCAGCGTGGCAATTTGCTCACAATAAATCCATGGGCTACAAAAACTTCATACGGCACACTATCGCACTGGGTAAAAATAATCTTTTTGCCACCTTGCTTTATTTCACTAAAGCGGGCAAAAAGGTTATCAAGCTCTTGCTGTATTGTTTCAATCACGGTTGACCTGTCCATGGTTACTATCGCCTCATTAAAACCACATTATTTTTATAATAATTTTCTTGTCAAAAGAATAATTTTATTGCGATAGTTCATTGTAGTGATATTCATACTAAAAAACAAACATTACATTCTGGAGAAGCTGGTATGAAAGCGCGGCATGCAAATAAACCCTATCTTTCAATTATATTACCTGTTTATAATGAAGAAGAAAACATTGTTCCACAATATCAGCACATTGTTGAAGCTATGCAAAAAACACCATACACCTATGAGATAATTTTTGTTGACGATGGCAGCACTGATAATTCCTTCAAACTTCTTGAATCCATTGCAAAAAAAGATAAACATGTGCATGTGGTACAGTTCAGGCGAAATTTTGGTCAGACAGCAGCCATGGCAGCCGGCATTGATTATTCAAAAGGTGATATTATCATTTTCATGGATTCTGATTTACAAAATGATGCTAATGATATACCACTATTGGTGCAGAAAATTGAAGAAGGTTATGATGTGGTTAGCGGCTGGCGGAAAAACCGTCAGGATAAGCTCCTGTCACGGAAAATCCCATCACGCATTGCCAACTGGCTTATTGCAAAAGTAACCGGTGTATATCTGCATGATCTGGGATGTTCACTCAAAGCATATCGCGGTGAGATAATTCGGCAGGTCAATCTGTATGGTGAGATGCACCGCTTTATACCAGTTCATGCATCATGGATTGGAGCATCTATTGTTGAGGTGCCTGTACATCACCATCCACGCAAATTTGGAAAATCAAAATATGGTATAAAGCGTACGTTCAAGGTCTTAATAGATCTTGCCACTGTTAAATTCATGGGTTCATATTCCACCAAACCTAATTATATATTTGGTGGCATTGGTATGATACTGCTTTTTATCAGTATCTTAAGCGGGATAACCGTCATTGCAATGAAATTGTTTCTACATCATTCTATGATACGCAATCCCTTACTGCTTTTAACGGTTATGCTTATTATACTGGGAATAATGTTTATATTACTTGGTATATTAGCAGAAATTATGATTAGAATTTATCATGAATCACAGAAATTGCCACCATATCGTGTAAAACGATACATATAAAAAGTAAAGGCAGGTTTAAAACCTGCCTTTACTGTAACTATCTTAGTACATTCCTCCTGGAGGCATTCCACCGGGCATTCCTGCTTTTTCTTCTTCCTTCTTTTCGGTGATAAGCACTTCAGTTGTTGCCAGCATCCCAGCTACTGATGCTGCATTCTGTAATGCTGAACGCACAACCTTTGCCGGGTCAATAATACCGGCTTTCATAAGGTCTTCCCATTCCATTGTTGCAGCATTGAATCCAACACCCTGTTTTTCCTGTTTTGCCTTTTCAACAATAACAGATCCTTCAACACCAGCATTGAATGCAATCATTTTCATTGGCTCTTCCATAGCTTTTGCAACAATTCGTGCGCCTATCTTTTCATCGCCTTCCAGTTTCTTTTCTAATTCAGCAACAGCTTTCTGTGCATAGAGCAATGTCAAACCACCACCAGGCACTATCCCTTCTTCAACAGCTGCACGGGTTGCTGACAATGCATCCTCAACGCGGGCTTTCTTTTCTTTCAACTCAACTTCGGTTGCAGCACCAACGTTGATTACTGCAACACCGCCAGCCAGTTTAGCTAAGCGTTCCTGCAATTTTTCACGGTCATAATCTGATGTGGTCTCTTCAATTTGCTTCTTGATAACTTTTATTCTGGCCTGTACATCAGCCTGGCTGCCAGCACCTTCAATTATTGTAGTATTTTCTTTGTCAACAATAACCTTTTTTGCACGACCAAGCATATCAAGTGTTGCATTTTCAAGCTTGAGTCCCAGATCTTCAGAAATTACCTGACCCTTGGTCAAGATTGCAATATCTTCAAGCATTGCTTTCCTGCGATCGCCAAAACCTGGGGCTTTTACTGCAACACACTGGATAACCTTACGTAATGTGTTAACAACGATGGTAGCCAGTGCTTCGCCTTCAACATCTTCAGCAATAATGAGTAATGGTCTTCCTGCCTGAGCAACTTTCTCAAGGATTGGAAGCAGGTCTTTCATGGTTGAGATTTTCTTTTCGTTGATGAGGATAAATGCATCCTCAAGTACTGCTTCCATATTCTCTGGATCGGTTACCATATAGGGAGAAATGTAACCGCGGTCAAACTGCATACCTTCAACAACTTCAAGGTGAGTTTCAATGGACTTGGCTTCTTCAACAGTGATTACACCGTCTTTGCCAACCTTATCCATTGCTTCAGCAATCAACTCACCAATTTCCATATCATTGTTAGCAGAAATAGCTGCTACCTGAGCTATTTCTTTTTTATCTTTTATTTCACGTGCTGTATCACCAATAAATTTTACTGCTGCTTCAACTGCTTTGTCAATGCCACGTTTCAGACTCATTGGGTTTGCACCAGCAGTTACATTCTTTAATGATTCATGATAGATAGCAGCAGCTAAAATGGTTGCAGTGGTTGTTCCATCACCGGCAACATCATTGGTCTTGGTGGCAACTTCCTTAACAAGCTGAGCACCCATATTTTCAAATGGGTCTTCAAGTTCAATTTCTTTTGCTACTGTAACACCATCTTTGGTAATAGTTGGCGAGCCAAACTTCTTGTCTATAACAACATTTCTACCACGGGGACCAAGTGTTACCTTCACTGCATCTGATAACTTAATCACACCCTGATAGATTGATCGCCGTGCTTCATCATTATACTGTAAAATCTTTGCCATGTTCTTCACCTTCCTTTTCTACAATGTAATTTTTACTCAAAAATAGCCAGAATATCATTTTCGCGAACAATCAAATACTCCTTGCCACCATACTTAACTTCTGTTCCGGCATATTTGCCAAACAGTACAGTATCACCAACCTTAACATCTAATGGAATCCATTTGCCATCCTCATAGCGGCCCTTGCCAACAGCAAGAACCTTCCCCTGTTGTGGTTTTTCTTTTGCCGTATCGGGGATGTAAAGGCTTCCCTGCTTTGGAAGTTCTTCTTCCATCACTTCAATCAGAACTCGATCTCCTAATGGTTTTATTCCCACGGTACTCCTCCTTAACCTTGATTTTAATTTTAATATGATAATTGTAATCTAAAAATACTGAATTATGATTCTTTTTTAAGACAATTGTACTGAGAAAATAAGAAGTGTTGATATTAATTGTTAGCACTCTTTTTAGTGAGTGCTAACAATTAATAATATAGCAAAAAAAATTTTTATAACAATTTTAATTATGAGGAATTATTATTAATTATTGCTTTTTATAGACTTTTATCCAAAAATATGATATCGAAATATCAGAAATAAAAAATATTGGTCTAAATAAAAAAATTTTTTTAAAAACAGAAACCAACCATCCATAATGGAAAATTATTTTTATAAGGTATATCAATATCATCTTTTATAACAAAATCGGCCTTTTTGTTTTTCTTATTTCTACCTCCAACCTCAATGGTATACCTACCCACCTGGTAATCATATTCCTTTTCATTATCCGATGCGAATATAGGATACTTTTCACCTAAAGAAAATACTATAAATGCCTCCCGTGCACTACCAATATTTCCATTAAAACAATAATACATTGAAGAATCACCCAGAAATATTTTACCACCTTTGGAATAAATATGCTTATTACCTTTTCTTTGGACTATTTTAATTAATTCTGATTTATCCATTACATTTAATAAAGAATATAATTTATCTTTACTAACACCCCAATCCCTACACATTCCAGAAATATTAATAGTAGGAATGGGAGAAGTTAATAAATGGCTAACAATAGCATTCATAAGTTGAAGATGATTTTCCTGAATTGAAGGAACATAAAATGGAATATCATGATATATTGATTTTTCTAGTAGTGATTTCAATCTATTACAATACTGACCCTCAAAAAAAATTGGCCTCAAACCACCTGTAATATAATCTTTAAATAATTTGATAATATTAATCCCTTTAATGATATGCATCAAGTGTTCATAATTTGAAAAAACATCTACAGGATCATAATATATGCCTTCATTTAAGTATACATATTCTCTAAAAGACAACATTGGCATTCGGTATTGTACAAACCTCCTTGATAAATCACCCATACCTTTTTGCAATATAAGATTACTGCTATCACTAATCCATATATATTTATCCGGGTAATCATCATATACATTTTTAATATGCATAATCCAGTTATTGCTGAAATGAATTTCATCAACTACAACCCCATCATAACCACGGGCAAATATTTCTTTAATAATATCATAAAGAGGATACGCATGTATTGCAAGACTATCAGCAGATAAGTATAAAAAATTCTTATCTTTAATTGTATCGATAAGAAAAGTTGTTTTACCAACACCGCGAGGACCATACAGCAGGAAAGATCGTATATTTTCAGTATTTAATGTCCTGAAAAATGGCCGTTTTCTTTCTGGTATAAAAAGCTTGATTCGCTGATATGTCAGTTCTAGTTGATCAATTACTTCTTTCATAGTTCTATTATAGAACTATATATACATAAAATCAACTATTAATTTTAAATTTTTCAAAAATATTTTATAAAATTCGTTCTATATTAGAACTAATTTTTGATTAAATAGTTCTGAAATCGAACTATCTATTTCTCTACATAATCACTTTTACCGCCATGCTTTTCAACAAGCCGTATATCGCCAATAACCATCTGTTTATCCACTGCTTTACACATGTCATAGATAGTCAAAGCTGCAACACTTACTGCCGTTAAGGCTTCCATCTCCACACCGGTTTTGCCATCGCATCGTACTGTTGCTTCAATGACAACCCGCGAATTATTATTATCACAAACTATGGCAATATCCACATGGGTTATCATGAGCGGGTGGCACATGGGGATAAGTTCATGGGTCTTTTTTGCAGCAAGTATTCCAGCTACTCTGGCCACATCAAAAGGATTGCCTTTAGGAATAAGGTTTTTCTGTATTTTTTCAATGGTTTCTTTCTGCATGTACACGCAACCGGCTGCGCGGGCAATACGAGTAGTTACCTCCTTGCCCCCAACATCAACCATGACCGGTTTACCATCTGTATAGTGTGTAAAATCCATTGTTTCTATATTTTTTACAATAATCCAACCTTCCGCAATGTATCACCTACTTTTTTATCCTGAATAGCCAATTCCTTTAAAGAATGTTCAATTTTCTCCTGTCTTTCTTCCAATTCTTCATATCTTTTTATAACTGGAGCCAGTGCAGTTCGTCTGTCCCATAGAACAAATCCTATAAGAATACCCATCCCGCTGAAAAGAATTCCGAATCCCCATAACATAAATGTTTTTATGTCTTTTATATCATCCCGTAAATTATCTATTCTTATATTTGTTGATTTAAAACCTTCATCAACAATTACTTCTAAACGTATAAACCTATCTCTACTATCCTGATTGGATAAAAAATCTTTTGCAAAAGCAGAAATATTACATAATAATAATAATAAAACAACTACATATACTATTTTTTTCATTATTAACAATCACTCCTTATGAAATCGCCATCAAAAATCTTTATAAAATAAAGAACCTTTGCTGTAAACAAAACAAATATACAAAAAAAACATCAATTCAGCAAATATTCCGCTAACCTCAGTGGATAAACAACTACTGAAGCTTTAAGCATTTTTAAAAATAATTTTTAATATCCATATGACATAAATGACATCAACTAATACCTGTAATCCTGAATTACCTGTATAATAAAACTCAATATCCCTGATAGTATATACAGGGCAATAATTGCCAGTATAACCCACTGCTTAAATATTACTATAAGGGCAATAAAAACAATAATGAACAGGAATAACTTAATGCCCGTAATTTTTTCTAGAAGGTATGACTGCGGTTTTGAATAGCGTACCGTTGAAACCATGAGTAGTGCAACAATCACAAAGCTTATAATAAATATTATTTTAGGAATGTGTATAGTTAAAAAGCATAACGGAACAAGTGCAACAATAATGCCCGCTATTGGTGAAGGTAACCCATCAAAAGCATTGGGGACATGCGTAACATTAAACCGTGCTAAACGATATGCAGCACATACAGGGAATATTGCTGCAATAAAAACACCGGCATCAATTGACTGCCCAAAAGCCTGAACCCAGGTACCCTGCAAATACCCTTTATATGCTAAAAAGCCCGGCGCTACACCAAAGGTTACGCAATCTGCCAGTGAATCCAGTTCCTTACCCAGTTCACTTGCAACTCCCAGCATACGCGCAACCTGCCCATCCAGGCCATCAAGAAGCGCTGCAGCTAAAATTAAAATTCCAGCTATTGTCAGATGATGCGGAATATTCATGCTTGCAAAAATTATTGAGATAAACCCCAATGTAAGATTACCTAATGTTAATGTATTTGGAATCCATGCAACACTCATATCACACCTGTGCATTATAGTATTTTTCAAAACCAAACAATGTTGCTATTACGTTGCTATTATATGATTATTTGCCAGCCTGTCAATGAAAAAACAGCTTTCATGATAGGCAATGCGTGAAGTATGCAGCTAATTCATTGTGATCCTGCATTATGACATCAGCTTCTTTAAGAAACCCAGCCTCCAGTGTGGTACTGATTGCAATACAAAGCAAGCCTGCAGCTTTTGCAGCTTTTATGCCCATAGGTGCATTTTCCACCACAATAACATATTCAGGCTTTACCTGTAACTTTTTAACTGCTTCAAGATACGGGTCAGGGTTTGGTTTTCCTTTTGTAACATCATCAACGCTGATGATTACATCAACATAGTGCATCAATTCTTGAGGAATAAGCTCAAAAACAAGATAACGGAATGACCCTGTAACAATCCCAATCTTTTTCCCTTTTGACTTTAACAAAGGAAAAATAGAATACATTTGCGGATATATTTCAATCTGATAGTTTGAAAACAATTGTAATTTTTTCTTCTGTAAATCTTTCAGTATATGTTCAGGCGGCATGGCAAACCCTTTATCACGGAAAATATCAGCTATTGACTCCAGCCCCGTCATGCCTTCACGCTTAAAAATATCAGTTTTATCCAGATGAACTCCATATTCCCTGAATACATCAATCCAGCACTGTGCATGCGCATGCATGGAATCAGCAACAACACCATCCATATCAAAGCACACAGCTTCACAGTGTAGTACTGTTGTATTGTTGTGGCGATAGCTCATAGTATCAATTCACAGGTTGCTATTATTTCATTGAAAGGAAGGCCTTCACCATCTTCTTCTTTACACGGTGGCGCCTGAATGCATACGAAATGAGTGTATCGATAAGTTTGGGGTAAGATACTCCCGAATATTCCCACAGCTTTGGATACATGCTTATGCTGGTAAACCCGGGCAATGTATTGACTTCATTGAAGTAGATTGTCCCATCATGTTTATCCACAAAAAAATCCACCCGCGCCATTCCTTCGCATTCAAGCATTGTATACACAGAACATGCTGCCTGACGTAACTTCAGTGCCAGTGCATCAGGAATATTTGCTGGTATGGCAAGCTTAGCACCATCTTTATCAACATATTTGGCTTCATACGAATAGTACTCATGCTGCGGGATAACCTCACCCACTGCTGAAGCACGTGGTTTTTCATTGCCCATGACGGCAACCTCAAACTCACGGCAGTCAACAGCTTTTTCCACTATTACTTTTGAGTCAAACGCAAAGGCTTTGTGTAGGGCTTTTTTCAGGTCAGGTATTGTTGTTACCTTTGATATACCAACAGATGAACCAGCATTGGCAGGTTTCACAAACACAGGTAGCATGCCAGCAATCTTTTGTAGCAGCATATCATCAGATGATTGTATATCATCAGTGCGAACTGTTTCAAAAGGAACTATCGCCACCAAACCTGAATGTTGTATTACCC
>JARYLT010000069.1 GCA_029907515.1 Spirochaetota bacterium
ATTGGCAAAACCAGTGGCTAATTTTTCCTGATCTTTGTATTTTGCCAGGTCTGCATTTGCATTACTAATTGCAGTGTTAAATGCAGCTGAAACATTTATCGTATACCAAGTTGGTGCAATATACACCTGTAATTGTGGCGCTGTACCAGTAATGGTTGCTGCAAATGCCATCTGTGTTGTCAGCATAGCCATGATTGTTATGACAGCAAAAATGAACTTTTGCATATATCCCCCTTATAAAAAATTATGTTAAAAGACACTATCTACCATAGCATCCTTTTAGCTAATATACATACCAATAGTAACAAAGGTGCAAACTTTTTCTATATTTTTACACTGGAGGAATCTTTCCACTGTGTTCCCATAGCAACTACAACCTGGTTCAGCCATGCACATAACACCAGTTACTATCGCCCTGTATGTTTTATTTTTTCCTGGCGTTTGATTGCACTGGTAATGAGAAAATACATCACCACAAGACCCACAAACAGAGCATTTACCAGAAGCGCAGGTACTCCATAGCCAGAAAGTTTAAATGTATCAACAACCCAGGATGGCACAAATATATAACACAGCGCAAACACAAATAAAACACCTACAAGCTTCCACTTAACTGTTTCCCGCAAAGGGCTCAGGACTATCTTAAATAACAGAACTATCCACATAAACACCGAACCAATCATTGCTAACATAAAGAGAGCTGATGAATCAATCATTATAGTATCCTTTATTGCATTGTATGTTGAAGATATTTCACAATTGCATTCTTAAAATAAATAAAATCATCAATATGTTTTTTTAATATTACAATTACTATTTGAGAATCAACACGTTCATACTGATGTACAATAATGTTACGGAACTTAGCCATTTTTACCATTATATCAAAAAGATCCTCAGGTATGATGTTATTTTCACATAAAACCTTGAATGTATCCGAATAAGTAACGGGTGTACGCAATTGTTCATCTGAAATTATGTGATTTGCTATATCAGTACATGTTTCAATCATTATCTGCAATGTTCGCTCAACTATTCTCTGCGTTTTCCAATCAGACACGTAGGTATCATAAGTAATATGCTGGAATTCCTTGATTTGCTTATAATATGTTTCAAGCTCCGACAATTTACGGAGAATCAGAGGCGTATCTACCAATCTTATACCTCCTGTATAGGATCTGTTTTTCTTTAATGGCAAAATCAAAATATTTCCTTAATGTCACTGATTCATAGGTATGCCTTTTAAAAGGTTCCTTATCTATTAAAAGCATTTTATGTTGCAGTATGCGTCCTGCAAGGCTTTCAGGTGCAGTGTTTAAAATAACTAAATCAATTTCAGATGTTTTACAAATATCCGACAATGTAAAAAAAAGATTCATAGTGTACTCTGCAAGATTGTTTACATCACGCACATACACAGCAATGTCAATATCCGATAAAGGTTTTTTAACGCCCTGAGCCAACCCTCCAAACAGGTAAGCAAAAATAACATTAGTATCACTATATAATGCCTGTTTAACTCCCCGTATGTATTCATACACATTGTCAGGGATGCGTTCATAGCAAATCATGGTGATTGTTACATGTCCTTACATTAAATGATGTTTTACTAAGATATGTCCATACGCTTTTAGTGTCAATTAAAATAGTGCCACTTCATTGCAATACACACAGTTGATAATACTATTTCATACACTATAAAATTTTTGTAAATATATTTGACCATCATTATTGTGTATAGTACTATTTTCCATGTGTTGGGATACTTATAGTTACTATGGCACATAGCCAGTGATTTCAAGTAGTTGTAAACAATAGAATTGCATCTTTGCATTGCATAAGATGAACCAAAATCCTGATTATAGTATGTTTTTTAATTCAGAAGGTTAACCATGATGCTTGATGAACACATTCTTTCACTGTTTCAGTCAATAAATGATGGAGTGTATATACTTGACTTTGGCAGAAAAATCCTTTTCTGGAATAAAGCCGCTGAATCCATCACAGGCTTTAGTGCCAGTGAAGTTATGGGCAAATCATGCAGCGATAATATATTGCGCCACATTGATATGGATGGCAATTCCTTGTGCAATTCTTCATGTCCCATGCAAGTAGCTATTAACAATAAACAAATTGTTGAAGCTGATGTGTATCTCCACCACAAAGAAGGCTATCGGTTAATGGTTCATGTGAAAGGTATTCCCTGGTATAGCAATGGGGTACAGGTTGGCGCTATTGAACTATTTTATCCTGTTTTGTTCCAGCAGCAGAAGATAAAACAGGATCTTGTTAAAATGGCACTCATAGATCCTTTAACAGGTGTTTTGAATCGACGAGGCTTTGAAAGTCTTTACTATCCACGATATCTTGAAATGAAGATGACAAAACCATTTACGGGGATTCTTTTCTTTGATATTGATAACTTTAAACAACTTAACGATACATACGGTCACGAGTGTGGTGATGCAGTATTGAAAACTGTTGCGCAAACATTTACCCATAACATCAGGACGTACGATATTATTACACGATGGGGTGGTGAGGAATTTGTCATTATTCTTTTTGTTGATAACTCTTTAATGATTCAATCCATTGCAGACAAACTGTGCAGCCTCATTGCCAGTGCATTTATTGACGTTAAAGGGAATACAATTACATTTACTGCTTCATGCGGTGCTACGTTGCTAAAAGCAAATGAAAACGTCACTGATGCAATACACCGTGCTGATGCGCTTATGTATAAGGCAAAGAAAGACGGGAAAAATCAAGTTTGCCACGACATCATGTAACAACGGGTATCTCATCCCAGTGTGTGGTATAGCGCGGCGAAAGATATTTCCTGCGCATGGACCAGGGACGTATCACACCTTCGGAAGCAAAATACACAGCACCACGACCATGCCGGCAGTTAACACTGTCAAGTGCCTGCATGAGCCGGTAGCGCTTTTCATAATTGTACATGTGTGTAAAAAGTGTGGGCGATAGTTCCTGACAGGCGATAATGTCGGTAAGCATAATGCCTACTTTCTTATAACGGTACCCTTCACGGTAAATGCTGCACAACGCGGTGCGTGCTGCTGCAATGATATCCGGTGTGTACGCTGAGTGCATATCAAGGACAACCGTTGCACTACATGAATACTGTGGTTCATTCTTAAACGGATTGGTTGACACAAATACGGTGACTGCACCAGCAGCACAATGCTGCCTTCGAAGTTTGCCTGCAGCAATGGCGCTGTAATGTGCTGCCGCCTGGTCAAGTTCATGCAGGCTTTCCACAGGTCTTCCAAACGAGCGCGAGCTTACAATGGCTTTTTTGGGTGGCGGTGCATCCTCCCAGCCAATGCAGGGAATACCGCGTAACTCATACACAGTGCGCAAGCCCACCACGGTCATCTTCTTTTTTATGAAGCTGTCATCAGCATTGATAAGCTGCCACACATTGCCTATCCCGTAGCTTTGTAACATACGGGCATAGCGCCTGCCTATGCCCCATACTTCAGCAATGTCTATTGTCTCAAGCAACGATTGACAGTAACTATCGCCCGCTAAAACAAACACGCCACTGTCCGTGCGCTTTTTGGCAATGTGGTTTGCCAGTTTTGCCAGCGTCTTGGTGGCACCCATACCCACCGAAACAGGGATACCTGTCCACTGCATAACCTTTTCCCTGACGGAAAGCGCATAGTGTTGTGCTTCCGCAGGCGGGACATCACACAGTAAAAATGCCTCATCAATAGAATACACCTCAACGTACGGAGCGCAGGTTGCAAGCGTATCCATGACACGGCGCGACATGTCAGCGTACAATGCATAGTTTGACGAAAACACCGCAACATGGTGGCGGTTAATGATATCTTTACACTGATGAAACGGCGCGCCCATTTCTATGCCAAGCGCCTTTGCCAGCGGACAGCGCGCTATGACATTGCCATCGTTGTTTGACAGCACCACCACCGGGCGCTTTGCAAGCGCGGGATTACACACCTTTTCACATGAGGCGTAGAAGTTGTTGCAGTCAACAAGCGCATACCACATGGTTATGCCACCGTACGGATGATATGAACCACCACTCCCCATACCGTGCAATCTATTTCAGGGGTCAGAGCAATTGGTTCGTACGATTGGTTGTCGGGAACAAGCAGGGTGGTGCCGTTTTGCTCAACAAGGCGCTTGACGGTAAGCTCTCCATTTACCGCTGCAATGATGATGCTACCTGAATATGGGGTCAGAGCCCTGTCCACCACCAGGATATCGCCGTGGGTAATCAGTGGTGCCATGGAATCGCCTGAAACGCGCACAAAGAATGTGGCAGCAGGATGACGTATCAGGTGTTCATGTAAGTCCAGTGTCTTTTCAACATAGTCATCTGCCGGCGACGGGAAACCAGCCTTGATTGCCATAAGGTATAAAGGTGCTTTAAGAGGTGGCAGTGTGCACACAAGTAACTGTATTGCCATGGGTAGCCCCTTAAACAAAAAAATTTCATAAATGCTACTCTTCAAGCTAATTACAAAG
The DNA here is from genome assembly GCA_029907515.1 of Spirochaetota bacterium. Classification (GTDB taxonomy): domain Bacteria; phylum Spirochaetota; class UBA4802; order UBA4802; family UB4802; genus UBA4802. The sequence continues at coordinate 4,519 of JARYLT010000069.1, forward strand.
ATATACTATACATAAATTTAGTCAACATAAGTTTTGCATTTCTTGAAAAAAAATGTCAGATTAGTGCATGCCATCATTTTCTTGACAGGGATTTATGCAGGGCAATGTGCTGTACAAAATTATCATGTTTTGTTCATAAATTGCCGTTATATGAATTGAGGGATTGCCATGAATCTGCCAGATAGCTATTTTTTAGAATCATACAAAAATAAGGATATTGTACTGCAACTGAAAGCATGGGCAGCACTTATATTCAATTTTTCACTATTATTTGTTGTTACTATTATGGGTATTTATTTTGTTGCCCGTGGTACAACAGATCCTGCAATACTGCTACCATTTGCCTCTGGGGTTTTTACATCTATTATTTCATTAATACTGTTACGAAGAGGGAAGTTCCAAATTGCAGCAAATATATCATTTGCAAGTGTACAGATAGCGCTGTGGATTGTTATGTTCTTTGAAAAAGGGCAGATACTGCAACGGTTAGATAGTATAACATTAGTTGCTGCCAGCCTTGTATATACCCCGCTTCTTTTTATTGAACGCAGGAGAGGAATATGGTTCTATTATACAGCTAATATGCTGCTACTTATTATTTTTACTTTGTACTCACGGTTCTATTTAGGATTGCAGCGATGGGAAGCTATTGAGTATTTTATGGATTCAAGCTTAGCACTGACCTTTGTTGCAGTTATTTCTTACTTAATTTTCTCAATCCATAAATTGGGAATAATAAATGCAAAAAAAGCAGAAGAAAAAATACAGCGCCAGTATGAAGAATTATCAGCAACCAACGAAGAATTAGAAGCAATGAATGAAGAATTAGCTGCAATCAATGAAGAGCTTGAACAAACACAACAGGAACTTCTGGTCAGTAATATTAATCTTCAAAAGGAAACTGCCCGGCTTCAGGCTATTCTGGTATCGATTGCAGACGGGATAGTGGTTACCGATGAAAATGGAATTATTACCAGCATTAATGCTGCTGCACTCAAACTCTTTGGATTACACAATGATGTGGTAGGAAAACAATTCAAAGAGCATTGTACAATATATAATGCAAAGACGGGTACTCCTTACCATGATCCTGTTACACAGGTTCTAACTTCAGGAAAGCCAGTTTCTCTATATCGGAATGCCATTATCAGGAACAATAGTAATATATATCATACACATATCGTTTGTACTCCATTATATGTTGCAAATAGAATAGATGGTTGCATTGTTGACATACGTGACATGACCGATGTGGTCCGCTATGAAGAAGAGCTGATAAAGACTGCAAAATATGAATCATTGAGCATATTTGCCGGTGGGATTGCTCATGATTTTAACAATATGCTCGGTGCAATTTTAGGGAATATCTCAATAATTGAACAACTTTCACCCAATAATGAAAAGGTGCTAAAGGCTTCAGAACGAGCACAGAAAGCTATCATGAAGGCACGTGACCTTACCACACAGCTTTTAGCTTTTTCAAAGGGAGGTGCTCCGGTTAAGACATCCACTTCTTTAGTCAACATCATTAAGGATACCGCTGAATTTGTCCTGAGTGGCTCTCCCATCCAGTGCAATGTTGTGATTGAAGATGATCTGCATAATGCACTGGTTGATCCCACCCAGATTTCGCAGGTAATCCATAATATCATTCTCAATGCCCGTCAGGCAATTAAAGGGCAGGGCACTATTACCATTACTGCTAACAATGTAACTTTAAACAATTCAGAATTACCTATTAAAGGCAATTTTATTGCAATATCTATTCATGATACCGGCGAAGGGATACCAGCTGATATCATGCCTTATATCTTTGACCCGTTTTTTACCACACGAGATGGTGGACATGGATTGGGGCTATCAATTGCATATTCAATAGTGAAAAAGCATGATGGTCACATCACCGTTAATTCATCAAAAGATGGAACACTGTTTACCATTTATCTACCAGTAGCCCCTCACGATGAAACAAATGTCCAAAAAGAAACTGATTCTTACTGCACACCTTCACAATCACATATACTGATCATGGATGATGATGCATTAATAGCTGAATCACTTAATGAAATGCTTTCATTGCAGGGATGTACTGCCGTCACTGTGAGTACTGGTGATGACGCCATCAAAGCTTTTGCAGATGCCATAAAGCAGAATAAACCATTTGCTGTTGCCATTCTTGATCTTACCATAAAAGGTGGTAAAGGCGGGGTAGAGATAGTTACTGAATTACGAAATCGTATCCCTTCCTGTAAATTCATTGCAACAACTGGTTATACCAATGAGCCAATTATAGCCAATTACAGGGACTATGGCTTTGATGCAATCCTGCGAAAACCTTTTACCCTGAATGAGCTGACACAGATACTATCACAGCTTACCAAAGAAAACTAAAATAAAAATCAAAGCATAAATATACCATCTTAGGAAGTATGATTTTACCTTCATATCATGCACAATTTTTACGATACTAATTGTAAAAATTAAACAGGACTTATGCAATCTGGTTCTTTATATGAAGGATTATTTACCTTTGGTGATACCGGATACATAACAAGCGTATTGAAAGGTTGCATAAGCTTTTCCAGCATTTCTGATGATGTTTTGTTATGTAGCCATTGTTCAAATTCAGATTGTCGGATGATGACAGGCATACGGTTGTGAATAATACTCATCTGTTCACTGGCAGCAGTGGTGAGTATTGCACATGTGAGTAGCTGTTTATCATTAATAGTTACCCTATCATAAATACCTGCTAATCCAAAAAAATCATCCACGGTAATAAAATAAGGAATCTTTTTGGCACCTTCTTTTTTCCATTCATAGAAACCGGATGCAGGTATTATACACCTATTGTTAAAAAAAGCCCTTTTAAAACTGGGCTTCTGTATAACCGTTTCAACACGGGCATTAATTAATGGTTTAAATGCGGAAGCATCCTTTGCCCAGTACGGTATAAGACCCCATCGTAATTCAACTAACTTTTTACTTTGAGTGTGCACCAGCGCCACAATATCTTCCCCAGGACAAATATTGTAGCGCGGTGCGGTATTCTGTACCAGTACTTCATCAACCTGCAAACGCTGTGCAATAACATCAACAGGTTCAATCTGTGCAAACCTGCCGCACATGTTACATATGAGTTTTTTCAATTAATGCAATGAAAAATTTTACACTTTTACCCATATCAGATATACTGATTCTTTCATTTATGCCATGAACACGTTTTAAATCTTCAGCATTCATCTTAACGGGCGAAAAGCGGTATATCTGATTGGTTAATGCATTATAGTGCCGTGAATCAGTAGCGCCAAGCACCAGGTACGGAGCTACAATAACATCAGGATTTATTTGCCGAGCGATGGTAGCTATTGAAGTAAACGATCCTGCCTGTATATCCGATACTGGGGAAGGATCATTAGACCACGGTGTTGCCTCAATGGCAACTGCATCATTGTCTATTACTTTTTTTAAATATGTAATGGTGGAATCCATGGTTTCACCGGGTAGAATACGGCAGTTGATCATGGCCCATGCCTGAGTAGGCAACACATTTTCTTTTTCACTTGCACCTGCCATGGTCACGGCTGCGGTGGTGCGAATCATGGCATTAGTTGATTCAGATTTTTCAAACTGCCATTTTAACAGTGGTTTAAAGCACCACATATTTGCAAACAATATTCGTAATGGAAATTTCATGTGGGGTGCAACATATTCAAACATCTGCCGTGCCGGGCTGTCAAAGTTCTTTGGGAACGGATTATCTTCCACATCCACCAGTGCTTTTGATAAAATCCCCAGAGCTGTGTGATGTGGTGGCATGGACGAGTGCCCACCTTCACCTTTAACAGTTAACTTGACGGTTAAATAACCCTTTTCGGCAATTCCAACCAGTGCTATTGGACTTTCAACACCAGGCAACATGCCCTCCATAATAGCCCCGCCTTCATCCAGTACATATTCCAGCTGAACGTTACGTTGTTTTAGCAGTTTTGCTATAGCTTTGGCACCTTCACCACCAACCTCTTCATCATGACCAAATGCTAAGTAAATTGTCCGTTTGGGTGCAAACCCTTTACTGATTAAAAATTCAACCGCCTCCATAACAGCAATGAGCTGATTTTTAATATCAAGTGCTCCTCTTCCCCAAACATATCCTTCAGCTATCGTACCCGAAAATCCCGGATATTTCCACTGTTCTTTGGTCAAATCCTCAACGGGCACCACATCCTGATGAGCCATAAGTAACATTGGCTTTAAGGAGGGGTCAGAGCCTTTCCAGGTATAAAGCAGTGCATATCCCCCAACTATTTCTTTTTTTAGCTTTTTATGCAATGACGGGTAGGTTTTTGCTAAAAATTTGTGAAATTGCTCAAACTGTTTAACATCTGTTTTTGCCTGATCCTGATTGGATACAGTTTGAATCTGAATAGCTTCTGAAAGATGTTGTGCAACACTCATACTGTCAATTTTATACGGGATAGCTTCTCTTACCTCAACCTGCTTAGATGATATGGTGACTGCTTTCACAACCAGTATAATGATAAAAATCAGTACAATGATACCTAAAATTTTTAAAACATTCTTCACCATAAAAACCCCCTTATTATGTAAAACATATAAACTGTGTTTATTACCTTTGATATATTCTGATATATTAAAAAAATAACTTCAAGCTTTTTTAAAAAATTTTTCCCATAAAAAAGGGGCAGTCTAATACTGCCCCCTTATGAGCTTATCTAACTAAATTGAATTTACTCTACATCTGGTGGATACATTGCATCAATTTCTTTTGCATATTTCTGCTCAATCACTCTTCGTTTTACCTTCTGTGTTGGCGTTAATTCACCGGTTGCCTGTGTCCATTCAGCCTCAAGAAGTGTGAACTTCTTAATTTGCTCAACGCGTGAAAACTGCCTGGTATATTTTGCAATTTCACTTTCAATGAGCTTGTTCACTTCATCATTTTTAATGAGATCTGCATTGCTACTGAAGCTGATTCCTTTCTGCTTGGCCCATTTTCCCACTGCTTCAAAGTTGGGAATTACAAGTGCACTTAAATACTTACGCTTATCGCCAATAACCGCTATCTGCTCAACATACGGCGATGTCTTTACACTGTTTTCAATATTCTGAGGTGATATATTCTTCCCACCAGCTGTGACGATAATATCTTTGATTCGGCCAGTTATCTTTAAGAAACCATCCTCATCAATGACACCAATATCACCAGTTTTGAAATAACCATCTTTAGTCATAACCTCTTCAGTAGCAGCCTTGTTCTTATAATACCCTAACATTATCTGCGGACCTTTGGCCAGGATTTCACCATCATCAGCAATCTTTATTTTGGTTTCTGGAATAGCCTGACCCACCGTACCCGGCTTGATAAACCATGGTCTGTTATAGGTTAATACCGGTGTTGTTTCTGTTAATCCAAAGCCTTCAAGTATCTTCATCCCCATACCAATAAAGAACTCAGCATCAGACACTGAAAGTGGAGCCCCGCCAGAGATAGCAAAGCGAAGCCTGTCCATACCAATAGCAGCTTTAAGCTTGGAAAAAACCAGCTTGTCAGCTAAATTATACCGGAATGCAAACAAGCCTTTTCTGGGCAGGTCCCTGCATACATACGGCAGATTCTTCTTAGCTGTGTTAAGTGCAAAGTTGAAAATTGCTTTCTTCAAACCTGGTGCAGCAGCAACCTGGGCAAGGATACCAGCATGAACTTTTTCGTAAATTCGTGGTACACTGATAATAACAGTGGGACGAACTTCCTTAAAATTATCCAGCAACTTTTCAATACTTTCAGCAAATGCAGTTTTCCCACCCACCCATATAGGTCCATAAAAACCACATGTCATTTCCAGTGAGTGTGATAACGGTAAAAATGATAGCCATACATCTTCAGTATTAAAAAACTTACCCATATCAGCCATGATATTTTTGGCATTAGAAAAGAAATTATAGTGCGAAAGCATCACGCCCTTGGGGTTACCGGTTGTCCCTGATGTATAGATGATTGTGGACACATCATCCCGCTTAATGGCCTTTAAGCGCTTATCAAATTCAGCAGGTTTTGCCTTCTTTGCACCTTTTTCCAGTGCTTCTTTGAAGGTTATAACACTCTGTTTTTTCTTTGACAGATCATCAAAAATTATTAACTGGTCTAATTTAGGGCACTTCTTGATAACTTTTAAAACCCTGTCAGCATGGTCTTCAGTACCAACAAAGCAAATTGATGAACCAGAATGTTCCAGTACATACTGAGCTTCTTCAGCCGAGTTTGTGGCATAAATTGGAACACTTACCGCACCAATTGAAGTGGTTGCCAAACTAGCCACCCACCATTCCCATCTGTTTGGCGAAAAGATTGCAACCCTGTCCCCTTTCTTAATGCCATAATCCATTAAATAATACGCCATATTGTGAACCATGGTATTCATATCGGCCCAGGAAATATCTAACCACTGACCACCTTTCTTGTATGATACACAGGCTTTGCTTCCCAACTTTGCCGCCTGCTCCTGAAAAACAGCTGACATAGATTCTGACTTGAACTGTGCCATCCAATCCTCCTCTCACTTGTTAAATATAATTTTAATATACAAATTTTTGTATTACATTTTATAACATTTAATTAAACTATTGATTTATCATGATACAACCAAAATACTGCTGTCAATGATTTTTACATCCAGTCAAAAAATTTTTTTATACTGTTTTAACTGTTTTTACTGTTGTCCCAATGTTTTATGCTTGCATTAAAACAATCCCTAATACGTTCATTAGATACAATTAATGTTGTGTTTATACTATCTATGAAGGTAAAATGACAACACTGTTATTATTATGGAACATCAAAAAAAACTCTACACTGATACAAATCTGCTCATTGCGTTTGGCATAACACTTATAGTGGTTATGGGAGTTACCAATATAACACCCGCACTCCCTGCAATGGCACAGTACTTTAATATCCCCTATTCAACTGTTACACAGGTAATAACAGTATTTACCATGCCCGGAATAATCCTGACTCCCATATTAGGTATTGTAGCAGATCGCATAGGAAGAAAAGTAATTATTATCCCGTCACTGGTACTATTTGGTATTACTGGAGTTATCATGTTTTTTATTACTGACTTCACATGGCTTATTGTATTACGGTTTATTCAGGGCATTGGCGTATCAGCGTTAGGGGCAATTAATGCAACCATTATTGGCGATATGTTTACCGGCAAAAATCGCACCATTGCATTTGGCTACAACGCAAGTGTATTAAATATCGGTACTGCTCTATACCCTGCTATTGGGGGATTTTTGTGCATCTTGGGATGGAATTACCCCTTTTTACTATCGGCCTTTGCACTTGTTGTGGCATGGTTTGCCATATTTCATTTACACAATCCTGAGCCAGTTACTACTTCATCATTAAAACGCTATTTCCATGCAATAGCCAATATCATAAAAAGTCCCTATGTTATAGGACTTCTGTCAACAACCGTGCTCACATTCATACTTCTGTATGGGCCAATTATAACCTATTTCCCCTATATTATATCATACCGATTTAAAGGGACATCGGCAACCATTGGCTTGTCTATGTCGTTAATGTCCATAGTAACTGCCATCACATCATCGCAATTACAAATCCTCACCAAGCGCTATTCAGAAAAAAATCTGATACTGTACGGCTTTATAGGGCTTTGTATTTCGTTTATCATCGCCGGTTTTGCAAATAATTATTTCTGGCTTACTATCGCAATTATCATTGGTGGGGCTTCCAATGCAATCAACAATCCCAGTTTACTATCGCTTTTAAGTGCAGCTGCACCCGCTCAATACCGTGGTGCCATCATGTCACTCAATGGCATGGGATTGCGCATTGGACAAACAGTTGGCCCAATAATTATGGCATCATTAGGGGCGATAGTAACCGTTGAAAGAGCTTTTTACAGTATAAGCGGCGTAACACTGGTAATTGTGATTGCACTTTTTTCCACATTGCTATCGAATAGATATTGTACAATGAAAGGCTAATACTATTCTTAGAACTTACATTTTTATGAGAAAAAAAATACAACAGTTAAAAAATGAACTAACAAAAGCATTAAACGCATCTATACATGATGACCCTGATGTGCTTGAAAAATATGCAGTGGACGAAACCTCCGACCTTAAAGGCAACCCGTGGCTTGTAGTGTACGCTAAAAGCACACAGGATGTCAGCATAACACTTAATCTATGCAACAAATATACAATCCCGGTTATACCACGCGGTGCCGGCACTGGCGTTACCGGTGGTGCGGTGCCAGTATCTGGTGGTGTGGTGCTTTCGCTTGAAAAAATGAACAAAATACTTGAGATAGATACCGAAAACATGATAGCAGTCTGTGAGCCAGGTGTTATCACCGGCCAATTGCAAAAAGAAGCACTACAGTATGGCCTGATGTATCCACCGGATCCTGCAAGCTTGGATTCGTGTTCCCTTGGAGGTAATGTTGCCGAAGGCGCTGGTGGCCCGCGTGCAGTGAAATATGGCACCACAAAGGATTATATTACTGGCTTAGAGTTTGTTCTTACCGATGGCAGCATCATACAGTATGGTGGCAAATTCATAAAAAATGCCACCGGCTATAACCTTACCGGCATACTCATTGGTTCAGAAGGCACATTAGCAGTTATTACAAAAATTTACTGTAAACTTATACCTTCACCTGCACATACCCTTGATATGCTCATACCGTTTCAAAGCCTGCATGATGCTGTTCAGATGGTCTATACCCTTTTAATCAATCGCATACGGCCCGCCGTGCTTGAATTTATGGAAGAGGATGCTCTGACCCTTGCTGCACAGTACTTAGGGCAGGATATGCCACATCCGCAAGCCCGTGCTCACTTACTCATTCAATTAGATGGCGATAGTTACCAGGAAATAGACCAATCCTTACAAACAATCCTTTCACTTGGAGCAGTTGATCCCAACACAATATTAGTGGCACAATCACCTGAGCAAAAAGAGCGCCTGTGGAAAGCACGGCGCTGCATACGCGAGGCAATACACGCAAAAAGCCCGGTATTCTTAGCTGAAGATTGCTCTGTCCCCCGCTCAAAGATAGTGCCATTTTTAACAGGCGTAAAACAGGCTCTGACCCCTTATGGCCTTCAATCAATCATGTTTGGCCATGCTGGCGATGGCAATGTTCACATCGATGTGCTGAAAAATGATATGCCGTATGACGAGTTTAAGCAACTGGTGCCAGCGTTAAAAGAGATTATTTACACTGAAGCATATAAGTTTGGTGGGACTATCACTGGCGAGCACGGAACCGGATTTATACGCAAAGATGCGTTAAAGAAATTTGCTTCTTCACAGGAACTATCGCTTTATAAGCGCTTAAAAAAGGCGTTTGATCCCAATGGAATTTTAAACCCACATAAGATCATTGATTTAGATTAATAGTAAATGTGACCGTTTCTTGCCCTGTTCCAAAATAGCGGGTATGCTCAACTTTTATGCATTTGCTCTGTACTACCTTTAAACCTGCTTCTTGAGCTTTTTTTGCTGCTTCGTTATGAGCAATGCCTAACTGCATCCACACCACCTTTGCCCCAATGGCAATGGCCTCATCTACCACCGGCGGCACATCAGCGGGCTTGCGAAAAATGTCCACTATATCAACCGGGAATGGTATGGACGTAAGATTGGGATATGATTTAAGCCCTAACACTGTTTCTTTTGTTGGATTAACCGGCACCACCGTATAGCCATGATGTATCAAATACTGTGCCACTCTGTTACTGTCCTTTAAAGGATCATCAGATAGCCCAACAACCGCTACTACCTTATACTGTGACAGAATTTCTTTTATTTCACTATCCTTGGGATTAAATGCAGGAACTTCACATTGTGTGTTTGCCATAGAAAAAACTCCTTAAACAAATATATTTTTATTGAAGATACTATTATATCTATTGACCGGCAAGTACAAAACTCATTTGATTGCTATAATTTCTTTCACTTTTTTCAAAATCATATCAGCACTCAATAAAGCTTGATCTGCATCTTTTTTTGAATAAGCCAAATCAGGTGTGATATCAGGCAACCCATTTGGATAACGTGTTGGTATATATAGTTTATCCAACAAACGTGCACTATCAATACACAATGTTAATATATTATATGCTTCACTATCTATATATTTCATCTCATCTATTAATTTTAAAACCGAATGCCCCCATGGATCTGAATCATAATAGTAATGTAATGCTTTCAATGCTTTTTCAGCTGATTGCTGGCTCAAAAAACACGCATGAGCATACTTTTTGTTTTCACACATTATTTTAGCAGCTTCATAATCGCTCATTGCTGTATCAAACCAACGGAGTGATTCTTGTAAATTATCTTCCTTTGACATATATTTCTTTTGCTTCTTTCAGTATATTTTTAAAAAATTTTCTTTGACGAATATTTTCCCATTCTGAAGGAGTATAAATAAGTAAGTCACAGTGATTATTTACAATATTGTATATATCATTAAAATCATCATAGCGATCAAAAAAGCGTTTATTGGTTTCAGTTATTATGATAATATCAATATCACTGCGCTTTGTTTGCGTATTGCGAGCATAGGAACCAAACAACAGCACCTTTTCAACATTATTTCTACTTTTAAAAAACTGATTCAAACGCTCAATAATGGCATCACCATGTTCCATGATAAAAAAGTAGCGCATTTACAGTATCATGTCAATACTTATTGTAAGCTATTATAATCTTCAAACACCCAGTGTAAGCTTTGTGGTAAATCGTGGTAATTGGCCTTTTTAACTTCTAGTGATAAATCTACTGAGTTGTAGGTATGCCAGTACAGTATGGTTTTATCAGCATATTCTTTTTTCTGAATCATATCACAAACGGCTGCAAAGGTTTTGCCGGTATAGGTTGGTTCAAGTTGAATATGCTCATTCGTTTTCATTGTTTCGATAGCATCCAGGCATGCGCCGGTTGGATATCCATAGCCTTTACCACACCAATCATGCAATATAACAGGCGTTGTAACATTAATGGGTGGCAAAGGTGTGACGTTATTCATCAAAGTATATGTTTTTGTAATCAATGACAGGACACTTTTTTCATTGGCTATTGGCACAGGCCCCAGTGATCTGTCGGTTACCCTGACTCCTACCACGGTGCTTTTTAAACCCGCTAGCTTTGCACCCAACCATAAGCCCGCCATGGTACCAGCGGAACCCAATGCACACACAATATAATCAGGCTCAGGCAACTCATTTTTTTCTATCTGGCTTTTTAGTTCAAAGGCAGCATTAACAAATCCCACTGTCCCTAATGGCGAAGAACCGCCAGCATATAATAAGTATGCATCGTGCGCTAACCGTTCCTTTGTGAAAAACATAAAGCCTGTTTTCAGCATTGTTTTGTAATAGTGTATCTCTGCACCATAGCGTACAAATAAAAGCAGATTTCTTTTTACATATTCTGTCACAGGTTGCCAGAATAGAAGCAACCTGCATCCAAGCCCCAGGTGTTTGCAGAAGATAGCGGTTGCCAGCCCATGATTGGTGCCAATGCCTCCCATTGTCACAACTTTCTTTTTCCCGGTTACTATCGCCTCCGCTAATGTAAATTCCAATTTCCGCACCTTGTTTCCCCCATACAGCGCCGATGATACATCATCGCGTTTAATCCATAAACTATCGTGCCCCAATGATGTAAGCCTTTGAACAGGTGTGGGAAAATTTCCCAATGATACGTGGGGTAGTTTTTGTAAGTCAGGAAATACTTTATATAATAACAATTCACTCACAGCTTACCCCCAATCTTCCTTTTGTGTAATTGCTTCAAGATGAATCCCCTGTTTTGCTAAATAGCGCTTTCGCAAAAAATAGTAGATGACACCGCTTAAAACAAATACAATAAACAATCCAATCTTGAACATGGTTTTAAGGTCAATAAGTATCACAAGGCAAAAGAAAAGTATCAGCACAAAACCAACAATAACACATACATGCAGCCATGCACCTGTAAGTTTGAATGCTGCCTTCTGGTATTCTTCAGGATACAATCGCGGAAACTTTAGTGCTGCTATTAGAATTGGCAGAAATATAATTATACCACCCAGTGCTGAATATGACGCAAATGTTTCTATGGAAAGATCAGAAACTATTCCCACAATGGACAACAGCCATATCACGGTAAGTAATATGTGTGGCGTTCCAAATGTGTGATGGATGCTTCCAAGCCAGGATGGTAACAATTGGTCCTGTATAATTATTAACAGCGATTTTGTCCCAACGATAAACAGAGCATTGAGTGTTGTGGTAAGTGCCAGCACTGCGCCACCTATAATAAAAAACATGACGCCAGCATTGCTTAAAAACGACCTGCTTAAAAAGATTAAAGGTTCTGCTTCCTGTGCTGTTTTTTGCCAGGGCATACTACCAGCAGTTGCCAAAGCCACACAAAAATACACTGCGGTGACAACAGGAAATGTGATAAAGTATGCTCGGGGAATTGTGGTGCCAGGATTCTGTATTTCACCACCTAATTCAATGATACCATTTGATCCTAAATACGTAAAGGTCAACAATGCCACCCCCACCAGAAGGTTACCTGCTCCCTTTTCAAAAAAATTGGCAAAGTTTGCAACATCAAACCGTGCAATACCACTGAACGAAAAAAACAGCAACGCACTGAGCAACACTATCACCATGATGGCCTGCACGGTTGCTGCCGGCTTAATGCCAATGAGGTTCACAATATAGAACAATGTCACAAGAGCTATCGCACATATTTTGAGCGATAGCTCCGGGTAAAAGGTGCTGATGTAGCGTGCGCACGAAATGCTGTATAAGGGAATTTGCCCAAAAAATGTTGCCAGCACATATATCCATATACCCACAAATGCAATGCCTGGTGAGACCATGCGGCTTGGATACTTATAATTGCCACCCACCGATGGAATGGCTGAACCTAACATTGCCAGTGGCAGCATGCTTAAAAATACAGGAACAACAGCCAGAAGGTATGCAAGCGGCAAGGCAGGCCCCACCATTTTCAATACTATACCGGTGAATACAAAAACGCCACCCCCAATGGTAAACCCAACAGCAATAAAGGTTACTGCCGGAAGCCCAAGTACCCGTTTTAGCCCATTCATACCGCACCTCTACCGTTTTTTAATAAGGTGCTTTGCTAGGCGCTTGCCTAATCCAATGATGGTAAGTACTGTAGGACGGTCCAGTGATTCAGGGAACGTGCTTGCATCACAAACATACAGGCCATCAATCTTTGTCTGAAGATTGGTATCAAGCATATCCCCAATGCGCACGGTCCCGCTTGGGTGAGTGCCAATTAAAGGGCGCATGAAAATTGATGAAGCGGGAGCACCTGCTTTTTTAAGTATTGCTTCACACACCGCACGTGCTTTTGCCAGGCGTTCTTTGTCTTTGTGCGTTAATGGTTTGGAGATAGTTCCGTCAGAATAAACTCCTCCGGCTATATCGTCTTTAAGTTTAATCATTACCCCAAGAATATGGTTCCACTGAAACCACTGTAACAATGGTTTAACCCCCACACGTATTGCTGCCAGCGGATACAACAACCATGGGTCAATAAGCGTTGAGAGCATGTAGCCATCGGCATCATTTTCCCATGACCATGTCATTGGCGGTTCTTTGCCAATACCTTTATCACTGATTGTACCATATACCATAACAGTAACATCCATGGTCATGCCTTTACCTGCATCCTTAAATCCAGAAGCCTGTAACAAGCGTGGGCTTCCAATACCTCCTGCTGCAACTACTACATACGGAGCCTGAGCAATAAATTTTTTCCCGCCAATAGTGCCTTCAACTCCCTGCACTGATCTTCCGTCGTGGAGTATCTTTTTTATCTTTACATGGGTATATAATGCTGCTCCTGCCTGTAACGCTTCATCCACCCATTCGGCAGCGTTCCACTTTGCACCACACCTGCAACCCAGCATGCACGCTGCAGTACAATGGAAATGTTTGCTACGTTCAGGATTCATAAATTTTGGCTGTGGAAACCAGTCATATCCCAGTTGACTGGCAGCCTGGGCAATGCGCGTTGAAGCTATTCCCCTTAGCTGTGATAGCAGGGGCTGTATATTCAGTTCCTGAATTGCTTCATTGACTTCTTTATCAATGTCAATTCGATAGCGTTTTTTGAGCCATACAGGCGGTGGCGCTGCGCAACCACAGTACATACTGGTTGCACCGCCAACCATAACTGGGCTTATGATATTAAGCCCTTCTTTCGTAAAAAGCAGGCTCATCTTATCAGAATAAATCATTGCACCAGGATACGTCCCATAGTAAATGCGCCCGCGGTGATCAGCTCCTTTATCCAGTATAATGACTTTTTTCCCAGCATGCGATAGTTCCCGAGCAACTGTTGCCCCACCAGGGCCCGATCCAATGACTATAACATCTGCAGCAAGTTTCAATAGTGACATGGCAAACCTCCTTATAATGTATTATGTATCTATTCTGGTTAAAGTAATTACAAATACCACTACAGTAAACTCAAAACGCTGGATTGTACCATCTCTTTACAGATCAGTATTTGTCTGGTTCACTCCTTCACGCAATGATGCAATGGCTTTTTCAAATTTTTCTATAGCAATATAGATATCACTTTTTTTCATATAGAATAACTCCCGTATCCTGGATAATTTGTTTAAAACTATAATCAACCTTTTCAATAAAAACTATATCAACTGAATATAATCCACTTATGGTATCAATTTCTTATTTAAGCAAGCGATAATCACGTACTGATAATTTTTGTATACTTTCCAGAGCAATATCAATATCTGAATCCTTATGTACTATACCTTTTGCTCTGTAACCAAATAGTATTATTTTTTCAGGATCAGTCTTTTCTGCAATGAGATGGATAATCTTATTTATTTTTTCTTCTATACGGTTTTCAATATTATTCAAATTTTCTTTCATACCATATATTCAATTTATTCTCTTTTTATAAAATCGTTTTAGAACAT
>JARYLT010000006.1 GCA_029907515.1 Spirochaetota bacterium
TACACATTAAATATTTTGACTTTTAAAACAATCAACCATCAATAACACAAAAGTTCTTAAAAATATCTTTTTTCAAACTTGTTGGTTTAAAAATTTTTTTGATCAGCACTGTCAAGCAAAAGCTTAAAAACTATAACAATTTACAAAGGAGCACACTTATGGGAAATCTATCACGACCAAATTCTAACGATGCAACCCGTACCGCTAACCGTTCAAGGAGTGTAGCACCACAGTCTGGTATTTGCTCCCGGTGTCTGGATGGCTGTACAGGGAATTGCGAAATTTTCCAGGCTACCATGCGTGGAAGAGAACTGTTGTATCCAGGCCCTTTTGGCGAAATAACTGCAGGTGCTGACAAAGAATATCCTGTCGACTATTCACACCTCAACATTCAGGGGTATGCAGCTGGTGCAAAGGGTCTACTCAATCCAGGCCCTGAAACTGCACGGTTTCCATTAGTTTCAACAGAAACGTATTTTGGAACTAAAAACAGGGTCAAACTGGAAGTACCAATGTTTACCGGCGCACTGGGTTCAACCGACATAGCACGAATAAACTGGGAACATTTTGCAGTTGGTGCAGCCATTTCAGGTATTGCTATTGTATGTGGTGAAAACGTATGTGGAATAGACCCCGGTCTGGAAAGGGACAAAAATGGCAAGGTTACTAAATCACCTGAAATGATCCGTCGTGTAGAAACCTTTAAAAAATATAAAGGTGAAGCCGGGGATATCCTTGTTCAGATGAATGTTGAAGATACCAACTTAGGTGTGGCTGAATATATTATCTCACAGCTTGGTGTTGAAACCGTTGAATTAAAATGGGGACAGGGTGCTAAGTGTATTGGTGGTGAAATAAAAGTTAGAAGTTTAGAAAGAGCTATTGAACTTAAAAATCGTGGTTATATCGTAACTCCAGATCCAACACTCCCCGAAGTGCAGGCAGCCTTTAAAGAAGGTGCTATCAAAGAGTTTGAGCGCCACTCACGCTTGGGATTCATCAGTAAAGAAGCTTTCCTTCAGGAAGTAGAAAGACTCAGAGCATTGGGAGCAAAACGTGTTACATTGAAAACAGGTGCGTACTCTCAAAAAGAACTTGCAGCTGCATTACGCTGGGCATCTGAAGCAAAAATTGACCTTCTTACAATAGATGGAGCTGGTGGTGGTACAGGCATGAGCCCATGGCGCATGATGGAAGAGTGGGGCGTTCCTACATTCTATCTCCAGTGTATGGCCTATGACATGGCTCAGAAAATGGCTTCAAAAGGTATGTGGGTTCCTGATTTAGCAATGGCAGGTGGTTTTTCAACTGAAGATCACATCTTCAAAGTTTTAGCAATGGGATCTCCATATTTCAAAGCTGTATGTATGGGACGCGCACTGATGATACCTGGCATGGTTGGCAAAAATATTGAAAAATGGTTAAAAGAAAATAACCTGCCAAAGAATGTTGCTCAGCATGGCGCAACAAAAGAAGAGATCTTTGTATGCTATGAAGAACTCAAAGCTAAATACGGCAAAGAAGTGGATAATTTCCCTCTTGGAGCAATAGGTCTTTACACATTCAGCCAGAAAATAAAAGTTGGTTTACAGCAGATTATGGCTGGCAGCCGCAATTTCAGAATTGATACCATTTCAAGAAGCGACCTTATGGCACTTACAGAAGAAGCAGCAAAAATTTCTGGAATACCGTATGTAATGGATGCCTATAAGGTAGAAGCTGAAAAGATCCTTTTAGAAGGATGTGATTACATCTAATATTTATTTTATCCATTAAAAAGAGGCCGTCTCAAAACAAACCATGGGACGGCTTTTTTTAGTTCTTGATATTTAAAAAAAAAAGGGGGGGTCTTTTGAGACATCCCCTTTTTTATTTTATGAATGAAATATGTTCTTCCCGTCAAATGCGGCAATAACCTTAATTATTTTGTACATTATTCGTACATCTTCTCAATTACATCTTTATAGACTTGAATTATCACGCGTTTTTTTGCTTTCTGAGTTGGAGTAATCATACCATTTGATTCTGTAAACCTCTGGTTCAGTATGGTGTAGCGCTTGACTTCTTCAAATTTTTCCAGTCGTTTGTTTGCTTCTTTTACTTCATTATCTATCAGTTCCTGCAAACGTTTATTATTGATAAAATCATCTCCAACTTTTGTACATATCTGCATACCACCAATATTTTCATATACCAGTTTTGACTCATCAAAAGCAATGCCTTCACGTTTGAACAACGCTATAAAGTTTGCAAAGTTTGGCACAATCAACGCGCTAATATATGGCTTTTCATCACCTACAAGGAAAATCTGTTCTACCCAGCTACTTGTTGAAAAGAGATTCTCAATTTTTGCTGGTGCAACATTTTTGCCAATAGAAGTACAGATTATTCCTTTTTTCCTTTCAACAAATTTAATATACCCATCAGGTGTCAACTCCACTACATCACCGGTTTTAAACCAACCATCTTTGGTAAATGCCTCTTTAGTTTCTTTTGGCTTGTTGAGATAGCCTTTAAATATACCAGCGCCTGAAAGCTCCAGTTCACCATCAGCAGCCACTCTACATTTACTACCATTGGCTTCTTTACCCATACAACCAGGCTTGCACGCAGTAATTGGATTAAGCACTGCTGCATTGAAGCTTTCAGTTGAACCATATCCTTCTACAACAGCCAGCCCCAATGCATAATAAAACCTCAGCAAATCAGGCGATATAGCCGCACTTGCTGAAAATGAATGGTGGAATCTGTTTCCAAATAAACCACGAACCTTGGCAAAAAGTTTATCAGCTATTGAATACTTTATTTTCAGGCCAAACGGCAACTTAGATTTTAAATCAAACTCTGGATGCATGTTGTAGCAACCATTTGCATCTTTGCGGTATTCAAGTGCCTGTAATCCCACACCAATTGCCCAGTCAAACAGCTTTTTCTTCAATGTGCTTTCTGCCATTGCCTGCTGCATGGTTATATAAATTTTTTCATACAATCGTGGCACACAGTTAATCCATGTGGGATTATATTTTTGCATATCTTCAATTAATGTTGCAGGCTTATCAGCATAGCATATCAAAGATCCTTTGGTTAAGGCAAGCCACTGGCAAGAACCGCGGTCAAATACATGCGATAGTGGCAGGTAGCATAGTGTCACATCATGTTCATTAACATCAAAATTATATTTCTGGAAATATGCAACTGTACCCTCTAACCGTGATGAACCAGTCCAGTGCGTGATAATAGCACCTTTCCCCTGACCGGTTGTTCCAGAAGTATACAGTATTGTGAACCAATCATCCAATTTTACACCATCTTTCCGTTTGATGTATTTCTTATAATTTGCTGCATTTTTCCGCCACTCTCTGCCTATAGCAATAAAATCCTTTATGCCATAGACCTTCTTGTTGTCACCTTTAAATGATGTGTCCATTACAATAACAGTTTTAAGATCTTTCAGCTGTTTCCAGATCCGTTTTATCTGATCCAGTTCCTCTTTGTTGCCAACAAATATCACTGTAGATTTTGAATCTTTCATGATGTATGTGACTTCAGTATCAGATAATGTGGGATAAATTGTTACGCTGACGCCACCAGCACAGGCAATCGCAATATCAACCTGTGTCCACATATAGCTTGTTGGCGCCATAATTGCAGCTCTGCCTTTGTAGGGAAACCCTATTTTCATCAATGCACAGGCAATATCCTCTACACGCTCTTTTAACTCTGCATACGTAAACATTCCATTATTGTCATCATACAGCTTACTATTAAATTTTTGTGCAGGCCGTTCAGGAAATTTGCTGCAAGTGTCATAAAAATACTGAACCATCGTTTTAAGCTCACCCATAATAACCCCTCTGAATATATTAATTTAAATATAACTATTTATATATCACGACTGGAAGGTATTTCAATAAATTAATTACATTTTTCCATTTATGTTATTTACTGCTATGCAATACAATTTCCCTGCATTTTGCAAGTGCTTTTGCTATATGTTCAGGGGATTTGCCACCAGCCTGTGCCAGATCTTTTCTGCCGCCACCACCGCCACCAATCTCTTTTGATACCGTTTTGATAATAGCACCACAATCAATTCCTTTATCTATAGCACCTTTGGTAGCTGCAGCTATAATAAATGCCTTATTTTCCTTTGAAGAAGCTAAACACACTACTACAGTATCCGAAAGCTCCCGTATATAATCAGCCAGTGTACGTAAAGCTTCAGCATCCATATTTTGCAGTGACGCACTCACAAACTTCAGACTGTTGATATGTTCAGCTTTGGTATATAACTCCCTGGCAATATCCTTCAACCCTGCAGCTTTTGCCTTTTCCAGTTCCTTTTCCAGATAGGAAACTTTTTCAAGCATTTCGGCAACCTTCTTCTCAATATTTGATTCATTTACTTCAAGCAACCCCATTATCCTTCTTACTATCGCATGCTCATGAATCAGCCGTTCATATACTCCCTTCAGTGTCACTCCTTCAATTCTTCGCACGCCTGCACCAGGGGAAGACTCTCGCATTATTCTGAAAACACCAATTTTGCCTGTATTGTCAACATGCGTCCCACCACATAATTCCTTACTGAAATCGCTGATAGAAACCATTCTGACAATATCAGAATATTTTTCATCAAATACTCCCATCGCTCCCTGGTTTAAGGCTTCCTGCAATGGTATAATTGCAGTATTCACCGGCAATGCAGCCCATATTTTTTCATTAACTATCGCCTCCACCTGCTGAATTTCTTCCTGTGTCATTGCCTTAAAATGGGAAAAATCAAACCTGAAATGCTGGGGATCTACCAGTGAACCTGCCTGCTTTACATGCTGCCCCAAAACGTGACGCAGTGCTGCCTGTAAAAGATGTGTTGCGGTATGATTTGCTCGGGTAAGATTTCTTCTGAGACCATCAATTGATAACCGTACCTTCGTACCTTCTTGAAGAGTTCCTTTTTCCACCTGCCCTATATGGACAATCAGATCACCAGATTTTTTTGTGTCCACAACCCTGAATGTTCCACTACCACCAATAATGTAACCAGTATCCCCAACCTGCCCACCTGACTCACCATAAAATGGCGTGTTTTTGACAACCAGTATTCCTTCCTGCCCCTCATTTAAATGACTCTTTAAGCCTTCAAAATCTGACAGCACAATAATTTCCGATTCTGAATCATATTTTTCATAGCCTTCAAACTGTGTGCTCTGAACCTTTTTTAATATTTCACCTACAACCCCATCAATCCTGCCTTCCACACCTTTCCAGCTCTGTCTTCCGCGGTTACGCTGTTCTTCCATTTTATACTCAAAACCTTCACGGTCAATACGCAATCCATTTTCACGGGCTATCTCTTCAGTCATTTCCACCGGAAAACCAAATGTATCATAGAGTACAAACACATCATTCCCGCTAATGGTTGATTCCCCTTTTCTGGTTAATGTTTTGATAATCTCTTCCAGTCGGTCCATGCCATTTTCAATTGTTTCTAAAAAGCGCTCTTCTTCACCTTTTATAACAGCTTTAACATTTTCTTTAGTGTCCGATAGTTCCGGATATTGTTTCCCCATGGCCGTGACCAGCGGATCAACAATGGTATACACAAACGGTTCATGAATACCAATCTGGCGGCCATACCTGAGCGCTCGTCGTAAGATACGGCGCAATACGTAGCCCCTGCCTTCATTTGACGGATAGGCACCATCTGATATTGCAAAAGTAAGTGCACGTGCATGTTCCACAAGCACATTGACAGCTATCTGTGCATCGCCGTTGTATGAAATATTCCGTGTTTTCACAATATAATCAACAAGGCCTTTCAATTCATCGGTTTGATAGATACTGTCAACATTCTGTACCAGAGTTGCCAGTCGCTCTAGTCCCATACCGGTATCAATCCCGGTACGTGGAAGTGGATGCAGAACACCTTCAGTATCCTGAAAATACTGATTGAACACTAAATTCCAGAATTCTAAAAACCGTTCACAATCACACCCGGGTTTGCAATCAGGCTTACCGCATCCAAATGAAGGCCCACGGTCTAAATATAGTTCTGAACAGGGCCCGCATGCACCTGAATCACCGGCTGGACCCCAGAAATTGTCTTCCTTGCCTAACCGTACTATCTTTTCTTTTGGCAGGCCAATATTTTTATGCCATATATCAAACGCTTCATCATCATCTATATATATAGAAACCCAGATATCCTCTTTTGGAAAACCAATAACATCGGTTGAATATTCCCACGCCCACTGAATAGCTTCTTTTTTAAAATAATCACCAAATGAAAAATTTCCTAACATCTCAAAAAAGGTACAATGCCGCTTGGTCTTCCCAACATTTTCCAGGTCACTTGTTCGCAAACATTTTTGTATTGACGCTGCACGGGTATATTCCAGTTCAACAGTACCGGCAAACATGGGTTTAAACTGCACCATGCCGGCAGTTGTAAACAGCAGTGTTGGATCATCCTTTGGTATAAGTGAACTTGAAGGGACAATTCTGTGATCCCGCTCTTTAAAAAATGTAATAAATGATGTCCGCAAATCATGTACCTTCATCATACTGTGCATTCCTTATAAATAAAAATAAAATCACATTAATGTTCAAAACAATGTAAAAAAACGATGTTACAATTTCAATATATTAATTATAGTAAATTTCAAAATTACTTCAGTAATTATTCCTGGATATCATGTATATCTTCATAATCATCGCCGAATCGCTTCATAACTTTTTTAATAATTTCCCAGCTAAATCCTCTTTGCTGCAAAAAGGCAACTACCTTTACATGAGGGTTGTGTTTTTCTTTTACCTGTTTATACTTTTTTAATGCCAGCTGATACACCTGCTCAATATCTGGCTCCTTATCCACTGTTTTCCTGATAGCTTTTTTAATGATCCCCTTATCAACACCTTTCTCAAAAAGTTTTCTTTCTAACATTTTATTGCCAATAACCTTATGTTCCCTGACCGATTGAATAAAGTGCACTGCATATTCATAATCATTAATGAGTCCCCGTTCAGTAAAATATTGAAGAACCCTGCTGATAGTAGTTTTATCAAACCCCTTTTTCATAAGATATTTTTTTATATCGTGTTCAGTACGGCTACGGATGCTGATATAATACAATGCCTTTTCCTTACACTCAAAGAGCATGGATTCTTCTTTTAAATGATTATATGCGTCAATATCAATGGCCACACCCCTTCGTAACAATCCTGAAGGGACAGAAGCATTGTCCACCCGAAAATATTCGCCAGTATCCAGTGTTATCCGAATATAGCGATCAGTATATTCAATATCCTGTATAATCATTGCATCACACACATATTAAAGGCGTTCATGCAGTCATAACAAAAAGGATGCCATCTGGCATCCTTTTTGTAAAGTATATATTGCATTCCATTTTTTATCGTTTGGAAAACTGGAATCTTTTCCGTGCCTTTTTCTGGCCATATTTTTTACGTTCAACCTCACGCGAATCCCTTGTAAGGAATCCTGCCTGCCGCATAGATTTTTTATACTTTTCATCCAGCG
The DNA here is from genome assembly GCA_029907515.1 of Spirochaetota bacterium. Lineage (GTDB taxonomy): Bacteria > Spirochaetota > UBA4802 > UBA4802 > UB4802 > UBA4802. Next base: position 7,544 of record JARYLT010000006.1, read on the forward strand.
CTGACAAGCATCGTGCAATACCCAGTTTAACAGCGCCAGCCTGCCCTGTCCATCCACCACCATCAACAGTGGCAACAACATCAAATGAATTCAGTACCCCCACCTCTTCCAGTGGCTGTCGTACCACAAGCTCCAGGGTTTGCCTCCTGAAATACTCGTTTATTGGTTTGTTATTGATTATTATAGTTCCATTTCCCGGTTTTAACCATACACGCGCAACCGCTGATTTTCTTCTTCCTGTTGCATAATTTACTGCACTTGCCATTTTTATAACCTCATTTTTAGTAACGATAATTTTTCTTTACGCAATTAAAACTTTAATTCTAAAGGTTCAGGTTTCTGTGCCTTGTGGGGATGGTCACTCCCGGCATATATTTTTAAATTACCCATTAACTGTCGTGCTAATTTGTTTTTTGGCATCATACCTTTTACTGCATGGTACAATACATATTCGGGCTTTTTCTCAAGCATTTTTCTAATATTCACAAATCTGCTACCGCCAGGATACTTTGAATGGAAGAAATATTCTTTTTCCTGTGGCTTCTTGCCTGTTAAAAGCACCTTATCAGCGTTTATAACTATAACATTATCACCCATATCAAGGTGAGGCGAGTACGAAGGTTTGTGTTTCCCCCGCAACACATGTGCAATCTCTGTTGCAAGTCTGCCTAAAACCTTACCTTCTGCATCAATGATATACCACTTTTTCTCAATCTGAGATTTTTTTAAAGAAAATGTTTGCTGCAAAATACCCATTATATCCTCTCTATAATACTGATTATTTCGCTGTTATGCTAAAATTATATAGATTACAAGTGTAGCACGTTATTTATATTAATCAATAAACAAAAATCAATAAAAATATACTGTTTTCAAAATTGGTGTTCAAACTTATTTTCACATGATAATTTTGTCAAGGAAATTAAGCATTTTTTACAGAATAATTTTTTTCGATAGTTATACAAATCGTATGTATTCATCAGTAATCATGAATGTACAGGGAGTAATACCTACATATTCTCCTTCCACATCAACTGGAAGCCCTGGAGTTAAGATATCTATTCTTCTGGCATCCACATCTTCTACGTAACGAACATTAACATGAGTACCAGAATATACTTTTGGAAACAACAGTAAGAATATGATCTTCTTCATCCATTTAAGCAATATCATACGAGCTTTATTGCTTAAGGGATCAGAATGTGGGGATACTTTCATGCCGCCTGCATAATATTTGCTTCGTGCAAACATTATCATAAGTACATCCTCAATCTTTACTTCACCATCAATATTTATTTTTACCTTTACTGGCTTAACAGTAAAAAGTGTTTGCAGCACACCTATAACATAGCCAATTTTACCCAGCCTTCTATATCTGTCAAAAATTGACGCCACTTTTGCCCCAAAACCAGCATCTCCAACACCGACAAAATATCGAAAGTTTTCTTCAGTAATTACTTTTGATAACCTTATTTTAATATCAATTCCATTAATAATTCGTTGGTAAATCTCTTCAATACGGTTTTCAATTCTTTTTGCTATTCCAAATACTCTACTTAAATCACACCCTGAACCTCCATAAGTTGGTGCCACAACAATATCAGTTCTACCTGCTAAACCATTTGCTACTTCATTTATGGTACCATCTCCGCCACACACAATAATAACATCACTTACCGAGGCATGAGCAAGCTCAGTTGCATGCCCACGATTCTTTGTAAAAAAAACCTCATGATTAAAGTACTTATCAATACAATCACGTAGTTGATGATAAACCTTTAATCCAGAACGAGAAGCAGGATTGACTATAATAGTGGCTTTTGGCATAACATAATTTTTATTGGAAGCCATATACTGAAATCCATGTTAAGGAGTTACATTCAATTAAATGTGATTATCAAACAGAATATTAAAATAATTTTAATACCATTTACTATATAGATAAATATTTTCAATATATTTTTAACTAATATGACAATCACCTCAAAACTTTTTATATTACCATCAAAATAATCGTATCATCTCATAAAATATACATATAACCAATATATAAAAAAGCAGAGACTTTCATCTCTGCTTTTTTTTAATAATTATTTTTTATAACTTAAAACTTTTTCATATTCTTCTGATATATAGCTTTTGCTTCTTTTACTGTTCTTTCAATAACTTCTTTTACGGTTGGCACATCATCTATTAACCCCTGACACTGCCCAATAAGCTGCACACCATAATCAAGATCGCCTTTTTCAGTTGCTACCTTTATTTTATCAAATGCAGTGGCAAAATGTGCCAGCCGAATCATCATTCTTGGCCCCTGAAGCATAACGCCTAACGCTAATTTAAAATAAGGCATATTCATCATCTTAGCTATCTTATATGATTCTAAGGCTGCATGAGGCAAACTCATGCCTTTTCTTATAGCTTTTTCAGCTGATTTGGTTTTTAACACACGGCAGTATATTCCATCAAATCTATTGGAATAGATAGTATCTTCAATACCTGCTTTAAGCTGTGCTTCAATGGTTTTCTTATGTAATGGGCTTTCCTTTGTCATTGACAAACGGGTACCCATTCCAATACCTTCGGCACCTAACGCCAGTGCAGCAGCCATCCCACGGCCATCTGCTATACCGCCAACAGCAACAACAGGAATTTTTACCTTATCAACTATCGCCGGAACAAGAACAAAGGTGGTAACCTGCCCACCATGAGCAGCTGCCTCATGCCCGGTTACCTGCAGAGCATCAGCACCCTGTTTTTCTGCTGCCAGAGCATGTTTTTCAGTAACGACAGTTGCAATAACTTTGCCACCATATTTATGTGCACGTTCTGCAATCCAGTCACATTTACCCAATGATACATTAATGATAGGAACTTTTTCCTCAAGCATGACTTCAGCATTTTCACGTGCACCTGGCATAATGAGGGTACATCCTGCACCAAAAGGTTTATCGGTAAGCTCACGTATCCTTCTGATAGCCTGTCGTGTTTGCTCCGGTGTCAATGGACCTGTTGCCAGATAGCCTGTACCGCCTGCATTACATACAGCAGCTACCAGTTCAGGAGTGCTAATCCAACTCATCCCGGGAAGGATGATTGGATATTTAATTCCAAACAGTTCAGTAATTCTTGTCTTCATACAATAACTCCCCATTTACTAAAAATTATTATTCTCATTACCTAAAAACATAACACCGTTATACTACTATTGTAGCAATAAAAATTTTATATACAAAAAATACTAATTTAAACCACATTATTCCAGATACATCTTATCAATGATGTCATTGTATCGTTGCTGTATTACTTTGCGTCTAATTTTCATTGTTGGTGTAATCTCACCATTTTCTTGTGTGAATTCATGTGGCATCAAGGTAAACTTTTTAATCTTCTCAACCTGTCCCAAGCTTTCAGTTAGTTTTTCAATCTTATTGTTGTAGAATTCAATAATTGCCGGATTTGAAATCAATTCCTGCCGTGAAGAATACTGAATTCCTTTTGATTTTGCATATTCACCCAAGATTTCAAAATTGGGCACAATCAGGGCACTGATGTATTTTCGCCCATCACCAACCACCACAACCTGCTCAATGTAGAGATCTTCGCCTAACATTGTTTCAATTACCTGCGGAGCAATATTCTTACCACCAGCAGTTATAATCAGGTCCTTAATCCTGTCAGTGATGCGTATATACAACTTTCCATCATGTTCTTCAATGGTTCCCACATCTCCTGTTTTAAACCAGCCATCATGTGTAAACATTTCTCGGGTTGCTTCAGGTTTATTTAAGTAACCCTGCATACACATGGGGCCTTTCAGCTGGATTTCACCTTCATCAGAAACTCTGACATCAACAATATCAAGAATTGGGCCACAGACCCCCGGATACGCAGTTGGAGCAGTCCCAACGGCAACTGGGAAAAATTCTGTCAATCCATACCCCTGAGCCAGGGGGATGCCCAATCCGTTGAAAAATGCATTGATCTCGGCAGACATAGCTGCTCCTCCTACATGGAAAACCCATACATTGCCACCAACTATCTGCCGCACCTTTTTTAATACAAGGGCGTTTGCAAAAAATCTTTTTATACCAGGCCATGGCCCAATAAATTGTTTGGCCCTTTTTCTGGTATCGTATTCAATGCCAGTAGTAGTTGCCCAATTAAACAATTTCTTCTTTGCAGGTGGCGCTGTTTCCAATCTGTCAAATATGGTAGCATACATCTTTTCCCATAAACGGGGAACGCTGCACATATAATGTGGTTTTGACAGTGGCAAAATTTCCATAATATCTTTTGGATTACGACAGTAATGGTTTTCACCACCTTTCAGCAATACTCCATATGTCCACATGCGTTCAAACACATGGCTTAATGGCAAAAATGCAAGAGATACCATACCCGGTCCTGCTTCGGGGAAGCGGAATACTGATGCATAGATACCAGCCAGGAAGCTTGCATGCGTATGTACCGCACCTTTAGGATTCCCGGTTGTTCCCGAGGTGTAGATTATGGTAAGCATGTCATTGCTCGATAATTCACTAATACGAGCATCAACTGTTTTTTTTGCGTTATCACTAACTTCAGTTTTTACTATCTCGTGAAAATAAAAACTATTCTCACCATTTACTATCACAGCATCCTGAAGAGAAACTACCATCTGTAAGCTGGTTGAGTTCATTATCTGAAGAATCTTATCATACTGTTCCTGATCACCAGTAAAGATTGCTTTGATAGAAGCATCATCAAGTATATACTTTGCTTCATCCCTGGAGTTAGTTGCATAAATTGGAACCGGGACACATCCTGCGGCTTGAATCCCTAAATCAGCTAATGTCCATTCGGGGCAATTCTGTGAAAAGATTGCAATACGGTCTCCTTTTTGCAGGCCATGAGAAATTAAAAAATGAGCAATCGCATACACTATTTTTGTCAGATCTTTCCAGGTATAGCTATACTTCTTGCCATCAATGAATCCCGATAGTGCTGCTGCATTACCACGTTGCTTTGCCCGGGACAATAGCATATTGATAACACTTTTTTCACTGGCACAAAATTCCTTATATCCTTCAAGTGTTGCTTTCTGCATAGATACCCCACCCCATGATAAATTTTTATTAGCACCTGTAAAAAACGATGGCTACTATTTAACCTTTTTTGCCAGTTGCTTTTCAATCTCCACTGCTTCTTTGATTATTCTTTCCACAACCTGCTTCACTGTTGGTGTATCATTAATAATGCCGGTAACCTGACCCAATGGCAAAACACCTTTATCAAAATCACCATCCATGGTTCCTATCTTGAATGCATCAAAACCAATTGCCATGCGTGCCATCTGAATTGCTCGTTGTGGTCCCATAAACATAATCCCAACTGCCAGTTTTAACCATGGATAGCCTAACATATCAGCAATTTTCTTTGAACGAATAAGAGAGCTCAGTGGATTAAGATGCTTTTTCATGAGTCGCTCAACAGCTTTAGATTTCATAAACCGTGCAGGCAATCCATCAATCTTTGGTGTATACACGGTGTTATATACTTCACTCTTAATACTTGCCTGCTTTGCACTTTCGGCCACCGGGCTTTCCTTGGTATTCATAAATCTGGTTCCCATTGATATGCCTTCTGCTCCCAGTGCAAGAGCTGCAATAAGCCCCCTGCCATCTGCAAAACCACCAGCTGCAATAACCGGAATATTTACTGCCTGTGATATTGCAGGAATCAACACCAGCGATGTTATGGCACCACCATGGCCTGCTGCTTCATAGCCGGTTACTATCAGGGCATCAGCACCATCGCGCTGGGCTGCCAGTGCATGTTTATGCGTGGTAACTGTGGCAATTACTTTTCCACCGTATGCATGAACAGCTTTTGCAATCTTATCACCTTTACCCAATGAATAGTTTATGATAGGAACTTTTTCCTCAATGAGGACTTCAGCGTTTCTCTCTGCACCAGGAAAATACAGCGTAACATTTGCTGCAAATGGCTTTTTGGTAAGTTCCCGTACTCTCCGCACTGCTTCACGGGTCTGTTCAGCTGTTAACACACCCGTTGCAAGGATACCAAGACCCCCAGCATTTGAAACAGCAGCAACAAGCTCAGGTGTACTTATCCAGCTCATACCTGAAAGCACGATTGGATATTTGATCTTGAAAAGTTCTGTAATTTTTGTTTTCATTGTGTCTCTCCTCAAATGTAAATTCTTATTATGATACATTATTTCCGCTAAAAGCGGATGAATTATACCTTGTTATTTATCTCCTCTTATTCTATCGCAAACATAACAGAGTTATCTAAAAAAGCAAGAAATATATACACTTTTTGTCAAAACTTTTATATAAAAAATTATGTAGTTGAATAATTTATACGGCACAATACATAGGGGAGATAGGCATCGCCAACCCATTCCCGTTCTGAAGAAAGTACTATTTTATCATTCAACATTGTTGTAACATCACCACTTACCATGGAATTTGTTAATCGTCCTTTGACTTCACCCTGAACAACCAGCCATGCCAGATCCAGATTAGCTGAAAAGTTCCCCATTAAGGTATTTGATTGACCAAACCCAATAAACTGATCTATAATAATTCCTGTTCCCATTTGAGCTATCATATCCTTAAAGGACGTGGTGCCCGGTTCAACAACTATATTGCTGAAACTTTCCTGGGGTAAGATGGCATACCCACGTGAAGCATTCCCGGTAGGTTGTACGTGCAAAAGATGGGCACTCTGCAAATGAGCAATATAGGTCTTAACATACCCATTTTCAATAATGGTTTTACTTTTAGCTGGAATGCCCTCATCATCAAAAGGGTAACTACCAGGTGCAAAATCAATTAACGGATTATCATAAACTGTAAACTGTCTACCAAAAACCTTTTCTCCAAATTTTCCAATATATCGTGAAATTCCACGCTCAATTGAACGCCCCGTCAACCCCTGCAGAACCACACCCATTATCTGACCAAACGCCTTTGGAGTAAAAATTACATAATAATTACCAAATGGCATTTTGACGGTTTGTTTGCTAAAATTCAGTTTTTGTATAATTCGTTCAGAAAGCTCATGTATATTAACATCACTGTTCCAGGTAATACTTTCATATACCTGCACACGGCTACCATCAGGCAATATTCGCAAGGCAGATATTGTTGAACCCTGCCGCGAATAGTGGTACCCACTATCAAAACCCCTGGAATTAATCAGATGTATATATCCATCCACACACCCCAAGCCCGCATCAACCATACAGTCACTGTATGCTGAACGAATTGTATCCACAACGTTCTGTAATGTATGGAGATAGTATTGGGTGTCTTTATTGAATATGTTCCCATCATAGCATTCAACATGGGGAGTGGGTTGCTTTGCTGGAAGATCATATTCTTCAATTTCACCATAGCGTGCTGTTTCACGTGCATATTCCATCACAGAATCAAGCATTGCAATATCATTACAAAATGAAAAACCCGTTTTGCCATCGATATTTAACCTTATGCCGTATCCCTTTATTTCTGATTCACGAACACCATAAAATACATTATTTTTAAATGAATAGGTTTTATGTATTGCATACTCAGCAAATACATCCCACCAGCGAGTTTTTTGTTTTGCGCAGGTTTCCTGTATCCTACTTAGATTTAGTTTTTCTACTTCCAGCACCTTTGCCTCCTATAAGAACATTGTTAATCAATATATGCGGCCCACCGGAAGAAACTGGCAGTGGACCCTGACCCTGTTTGCCACAACCACCCAGTCCACCAAACAATGTACAATCGTTAGCTATTGCTTCAATGTTGGCAAGAGTCACAAATACATTGCCTGTAAGCATGCACTCACGTAACTTCTTGGTTTTTTTACCTTTTTTTACTTCATACGCATAGGCAGGCGTAAAGGTAAACATTTCCAAATTTGTTTGACCTCCCAGAGCACCAACCACATAGACACCATTCCACAGCTTTTCAAATAATTCCTCAACGGTAGAATTCCCATTTTCTATATACGTATTTGTCATACGCACAATAGGGATAGCCGAAGCCGTTATGGCACGTGCATTGCCGGTCACCTCTTCCCCCATTTTTACCGCTGTTTCCCGTGAATGAAGACGGCTGTGTAAAATTCCATTTTTTATTAAATATGTTTTTTCAGGTTTTATACCCTCATCATCACAGGGGATGTATCCTGCATACGGAAGTGTCCCATCATCTACAACATTCAGTATATCTGGGCCAAAACGCTTACCAATAACCATAATCTCTTTCATCCGTGGATTTTCATATATAAAATCTGCTTCTGAAAGATGACCAAATGCTTCATGAATAAAAACACCAGCTAATTTTGGATCGGCTATAACATTATATACACCGCTTTTTATCTGTGGTGCCAGTACCAGCTCCGTTGCTGTACGCACCACTTCTTCCGCTACCGAGTGTTTATCCTTTACTATCTCAAAGCCTGCATAGTTTGCATCCGATTCCCCATATGGCTGAATGACCATCCCATCTTTTGCAATAGCCGATAGCGACAATCCACAGAAAAACCTGTCATATTCTACAATGCTACCATCAGTATTACATAATACATACTGTGTCAGTGAATCACGGTACAACACATTGGTATTTTCTATAAGATTACTATCCTTCAATATGTCATTGTACTGGGTAAGCACGTTCATCTTTTCTTCAAGGCTTACTGTATTTGGTGGAATAAGCACATTTGTTTTTTCTTTAATCACATTCATCTGTAATGAGGATAGTGTGGGTGCGTTTTCTTTTTTTTGTATGTGCGATAGCTGTAGCGCCTGTTGCATGGCATAATCAACCATATCAAGAGAAGTAAACGCAAAAAATCCCCAACACCCTTTATTATAAACGCGAACCGACCCTTGCGTTGAAGTGCCTACCTTACAGGTTTCTATCATTCTTTTGGAAAGGTGTATTGTGGTAGAAAAACTTTCACTTATACGAATTTCAGCATATTCTGCTTTAATGCTTTTTAACTTTTTCTGTAAATCCATTGGATCAAGCATGGTAACATTCTCCAGTCAATATAAAATCTATAGTTTTTTCCCATCAGATAACTAAAGAAATCCAAAATACAAATGCAACAACCATTTACTTCTGTACCACTAAAATCTTTGCTTTTTAAAATAAATATCTAACTTAAAAATGTCATCCTGAAAAATCCCTACTTATTGTGATGATAAAGGATACCCTTCATAAAAAACATAGATTCTCCCCCCTAATTCATCGGGGTCAGAATGATAACGATTGCTCTAAATTTCAAAAAGCTTAATAATTTTCCTGTACTACTTTATTCACAGCATACTGTATTGCCAGTGCAAGATGATGCGATACTGTGCGCCACTGGCGTTTACTGTTGAAAAAAATTTGCTGGTTAGCTTCCAGCTCAATTCCCCAGTAACTATCGCCATACTGCTTGCGTAACCACACAGTCACGCCATCACCGCATCCTCTAAATGGATAATTAAATGCCACCCGCAAAGGATATGCTTGCATCAACGCTTCTTTAATTTTACTGCAGAATAGTGCTTCCATAGGGCGGCTCTGGTCATACAGTAATCCTATATCAGTATAGCGTTTAAAACCATATAATTGTGGCGTAAATGAATGTACTGCAATATGAAATACAGCATCTGAATTCTGTAGCATGGTGTTAATAGCTTTTTCAATTTTATTACGATATACAGTATAATAACGCTTAACTATCTCATTTTTTAAAAAAATATTGCTCCCTTGTATCAATTCTGAAAAAAGTTCATTGCTTTCTATTGACCTGTTGCAATCCACCACTAACCGTGTAACAGTGGTATACAGCAGTGGTACTTCAAGCGTCTTTGCAAGGATGCGTGCCGTCTGCAATGCACCAATATCATACGCCCAGTGAGTGGAAAGCATTGTAGTGTCAGTGAAAATATTGCGCAATGCATCAGGGACACGATTGTCTGCATGTTCACAGGTTATTATGATTGAAACGTTTTTCATCAGTGCCTCAAAATTTTTATATAACTTGACATTATACCATACTATACATTTTCTTTGGTCAATATATATTTTTTACAGGAGTAGTATCTATGTTAATCATAACCACTATTATTGGATTATCAGCTGGTATTATAGGAGGATTAATGGGCATTGGGGGTGGCATCATTATGATCCCTGCACTTATATATTTACTTCATTTTAATCAGCATATGGCTCAGGGCACAACATTAGCTGCCATGATACCCCCCATTGGGATACTAGCAGCATATGAATATTACAAATCTGGCAATGTTAATATACCTGTAGCTATAACACTATCCTTAGGGTTTGTTATTGGTGGCTACATTGGTGGGAAAATTGCTGTTTCCCTTGATAATGAAACATTGCGCCGTGTGTTTGGGATAATACTTTTTATCATGTCGCTACATATAATCTTCAGCAAATAATTAAGCCTTATATCCACCTAAGTTAGCTAATGCCACACTGCCGGGACTTATTGTATCAGGATCAGTCATAACATTGACCAGCGCCACAGTATTGCTTTGCAATGCATCAACGATAGCTGGTTTTATGTCCTCTGGTTTTTCAATTACATACCCTTTGCCACCTAAAGCTTCTACCAGCTTATGATAGGGGATATTGCCAATAAATGTTCCTTCTTTTACGGGGTGTCCCATACGTAAAACCTGGCTGTGTCGTATCATCCCCCAACCAAGGTCATTGCTCACCAGAATGGTAATAGCCAGCCCTTTACGTAATGCTGTTTCTATTTCCATAAAGTTGAATCCCAATGATCCATCGCCAGTAAAAAGCACAACGCGTGAGTTCTTGTAATACAGCTTTGCGGTATTGGCAAATGGAATCCCCACTCCCAAACATCCATACAATCCCGAATCTAAATAAGTTCCACCTTTTTTTACTGTCCGTGTCATCCCCATCCATATCTGAGCATCTCCACCATCACTGACCACTACATCATCTTCCTTATCCAAGATCTGATTTACTTCATATGCAACACGCATGGCATGAATAGGCACTGCATTACTCAGCCATTGCTGCTGTGCCTGCTTTTTGCCTTCTTCATCGGCTTTTTTTAGTTCAAGTACCCATTCTTTGAATCGTTCTGTTAAATTTAGTTGTCTTTCTTTTAGAATTTTATTACATTCTTCAACAAACGCTGCTACATCACTTACAATGCCCTTGTGAATACTGCGGTTGCGCCCTATCTCTTCTGGTTCAATATCTACCTGAACTAAAGTGGCATCTTTGTTAAAGATATCGCCAAATATATAGTACAGGCTCACCCTGTTACCAAGCAGTATCACCATATCAGCATTGAAATTGGCATACAGTGCTGCTCCTGGTCGTATAGCTAATGATGATTCAAAACATAACGGATGAGTATCAGGAATTACTCCTCTACCAGAAGCGTTGGTAAAGACTGGAATACCTGTCTGCTCAACAAATTGGAGCAAAGCTTGTGAAGCATCTGAATACCATGCGCCACTGCCTGCAATAATAATAGGCTTTTTCTTGTGCTGCAATAGCTCAATTACATCATTCGCTGCGTTGCTATCGCACGGTTTTGAAAATACCAATGTATTTGTCTTTTTTACTTTTGTTTCATCTGGTGCTGCGTTGAGAACATCAACAGGCAATTCTAAATACACCGGTCCTGGCCTGCCCGAACACGCTGTGCGATAGGCCATGTCAACATATTCGTACACACGCTCAGGTTTATGACACACAAAAGCCTTTTTTACCATGGATTCAATTACCGGCAACTGCTTCATATCCTGTAAATCAAGCTTTTCATTGCTTTCCAGCCCCACACATCCAGCAATGAGTAGGAGTGGAGCATTGGTTAACCGTGCATTGGCAGTAGCGGTAAGAGCGTTGGTAAACCCTGGGCCGGCTGTAACAAGGGCAACTCCAGGCTTTCTACTCAAGCGCCCCCACGCTTCGGCCATAAATACAGCCGCCTGTTCATGACGTGTATCAAATATTGTAATTGATGAGTTTTCTAAATGTTCATAGATGGGGGTGATATGTCCCCCACTTAACGAAAAGATATAGTCAACCTGTTTATCCAGTAAAGCTTCAACCACAAGTTTTGCACCATTAGCCATACAATCCTCCATACTGTTATAATTCCATTAATTGCCCACCACAGACATTTATTGCCTGCCCTGTAATATATGAAGACGCCTCAGAAGCTAAAAATACAACAAGCCTGGCAACCTCCTCAGGTGTGCCAATCCTGTTAAGTGGGATACTCTGGCACATGAGCTTTTCCCGCTCTTCTGGTGTTGTGTTGAATACCTTTGCTTCTAATTCAAAGCGCCAGCGCTCTAAATCTGTATTGATTTGCCCTGGACAAATTGCATTAACCCGTATACCAGCACCAGCAAGTTCCTTTGCCATGACCTTGGTAAGCATAATAACGCCTGCCTTGGAAACTGAATAAGCACCGTTAAACATTGCGGGAAATTTCCCTGCCCGTGAAGCCGTATTGATTATGGAACCACCCTGTTTCATAAGCGGTACAATGGCCTTAGAAACCCTGAATGTTCCATGCAGATTGACATCAACTGTTTTAAGCCAGGCTTCATCATCATAGGTATGAATAGCACTGGGAACACCAAACGTTGCACCTGCATTATTACACAGGATATGTACAGAATCAAACAATTCTGAAACTTTGACTGCAAATTCATTAATTGACTCTTTATTGGTAACATCACAGAGTACTGCTTGTGCTGTAACGGAATATTCTTTTTGTAATTCTGCAGCCAATTGCTGCATCTGGCTTAATTGACCAGCCATCATCGTTGTATCACCAATGGTGCCCTTACCTAAATCAACTATAATGATATTGGCTCCATTTTTTGCAAGTTCTAGAGCAATAGCAAAACCAATCCCCGTTGACTTACCAGCACCGGTGATAACCGCATTTTTATTTTTCAGATCAGGATACATGACAACCTCCAATTAATCGAAAATGACATATCATATTACAATATTTATGTCAATAATGAATTTATCAATTACTTCAATGAAAGTTACAAAAAGTAACGGTGAACCTGTTAGTTATTAAAACCTCTTACAAAAATATAACTGCAAATTGTAAGTACATGACTACAATAGTAGTCAATTATTTTATCAATAATCTAACTATTACAATGAGTGAACATAAGCAATCAAATCGCATAAAATGGAAATACATGCAGAAAGTCCCTGTCCCAAGTACTATAAAACAGATTATATGGGATGAACAAACTGTTGCACCACGTGAAAAAATAATAATGAGGGTGCTACAATATGGTAATTATGATGAAATAAAATATATTTATGGAATGTATCCTGAAGAAGTAACTGAAATAGTTAATCGTTATCCTGGTTTGCGGCGAGGGGTAAAATTCTGGGTGGTATATTGGAACAAATTGTATGGACATACCAATAATTAACTTAGCTCAAAAAATACAGAGTTATTTCCCAAAGTTCTATCTTGCGGGCGGTACAGCCATCATGATTAAGTACAATCACCGTATTAGTTATGATCTGGATTTTTTCAGCTTTCAGTCTTTTTCATATACTGAACTATCATGGCCAAAGCTACAAAATTTATCTATGTGCAATATGTAGTTTTGATGATTACGGTGATCTTCCTGATTGTGTTAAAGACGTCTTACTTTCCCTTATTATTCCGGCTTAAACCTTTTCAGTGCAAGTGACAACGTAACCACAGTAACTGAACTCAATGCCATTGCAGCGCCTGCAAATTCTGGTTTGATTAAAAATCCTGTAAATGGATACAGTATTCCTGCTGCAACAGGTACCAGTAGCATATTGTATGCAAATGCCCAGAATATATTCTGCTTAATCCTTTTCATAACTTTTACTGCCAAATCAAAATACGTAACCACATCAGCTAACCTGTTTCGCAATAACACCACATCTCCTGCTTCAATGGCAACATCTGTACCTGCACCCATGGCAATGCCAATATCAGCCTGCGCTAACACCGGTGCATCATTAATGCCATCTCCCACAAAAGCCACAACATCACCATTGTTTTGAAGCTTCATTACAATCTTCATCTTTGCTTCAGGAGTAACATCAGAATATACGTCATCAACACCAACTTCTTTAGCTATTGCATCGGCTGCCTGCCTGTTGTCACCGGTAATCATTATCGTCTTTTTCCCTTTAGCTTTAAGCTTTTGTAATGTTACCCTGGCTTCCTGCTTTGGTTTGTCAGCAAGAGTAATAATACCCAGTGGTTTTGAATCAGCTACAACCAGTACGGTTTTACCCTGTTTTTCAAACACAGTAATATGGTGTTCGATAGCTCCGGTATCAACTCCTTCTGTAATAAAAGCCAAGCTGCCAGCAACAATATTTCTTCCATCTATCGTACCCATAACACCCTTGCCCTCAAAAACCTTCACTTCCTCTGCATCCTTGAAAAGCACACCGTTGTCTCTGGCATACTGCACCACCGCATCTCCAACAGGGTGATTGGCATACCGTTCAAGCGTTGCACATAAAGAAATAAGTTCATCATGCTGCTCATTGAGGGCCACAACATCAATAACAGTAAGCTTTCCTGTAGTAAGAGTGCCTGTTTTATCAAAGACAACTGTAGTAACATTGCTTGCCTTCTCCAGTGCTTCAGCATTTTTAATAAGAATCCCCAACTCAGCACCCCTCCCAAGACCAACCGTCACAGCAGTGGGAGTTGCAAGTCCCAACGCGCACGGGCAAGCTATAACGATAACTGCAACAAAAACCTGAAACGCAAAACTGGCATTGCCGGTAAACACATACCACAACACCGAAGCTACAAAAGCAATAATCAGTATGACAGGAATAAAATACCCTACAACTCTGTCAGCAAACCGCTGCATTGCTGGTTTTGACTCTTGAGCCTGCTGTACCAGTGAAATAATCCGTGAGAGTACAGAATCGCTTCCCAGTACCTGTGCCTGTATTACAAGAAGATTGTTTTTATTCAGTGTTCCACCAATAACCCTGTCACCTTCCTTTTTATACACCGGCACCGATTCACCAGTTACCATTGATTCATCAATGTACCCAGCACCTTTTATAATCACACCATCAACCGGTACACGCGACTGTGGTTTTACAATGATACTGTCACCCACAACGACATCTTCAGTTTTAATTTCAATTTCATTGTTATCACGTATAACAGTAGCCGTGTCGGGTTTAAGCGATAGTAACTTTTTAATGGTCCCTGATGTTCTTGACCTGGCTCTATCCTCTAAATACTTCCCAATATTAAGAAATGTTGCTAAAAAAATAGCTGTTTCATACACAAAAAACTCATGCGGTAAAATACCAAACGTAGCACATACACTTGCTACAAACGATACACCCGTGCCCATGGCATACATAACATCCATGGATAAAACCCTGTTTTTAAGTGCATGGTAGGCATGGACAAAAATATGAAAACTTATAAACACAAATACAGGCATAGAGAGGACAGCAGCCACCCAGTGACTGAAAACTCCCGGTACATACATCATTGCCATCAGTATACTTCCAGCTATAAGCCCGGTAATAATCTGAACCAATCGAATGTTATAAGGTTTTTGCTCTCCGGCATCCGAGCCTAAAAACTGATACCCTGCTTCTTCAACTTTTGTTTTAATATCTTCAGTGGTAACGATGTGGGGAGTAACAATCAGTGTGGCTTTCCCCGTTGCATAGTTAACTGAAACATCAAGAATACCTTCTAAATCCATAACACTACGAGTGACCGCTTTTGAGCACATAACACAACTCATCCCTCCAATGGAAGCCTGCAGTATTTCTTTTTCCACATATAAGCCGGCAGCTTCTAATGTTTCCAGTATCTGTGCCGGACTTACCACAGAACTATCGTACACAATACTGTATTTTTTGTTTTTATATTCTATATGGCTTATACCCTGAACAGTGGACAATATATTCTGCACCACCTGAAGGGAAGTATCCTGTATTCCTGTAATGAGTGTTTTTTGCATATTAAGATTCCTCTTAAATTCTTAATTAGTATAATATACTACACCTACACTACAAAATCAACAATAGATTTACAAAAGATGTTATTTGCATAAATTAAATAATCATATCATGTTAAAGGGATTACGAGATTGCCGGGATGAAAAACACTGGCAAAAAATGATAGAGCATAAAATTTTTTAAAAAAAAGCATAATCTTTTGATTTATATCATTGTCAACATGCAATAGTACAAATATTAAAATAAGCTTTTCATTTATACAAAATCAATACCTATAATAAGCTCATCATCCCTTTGCTGGATGCTTAAGGGGTTATGCTCCAGATGGTTTTTAATAGCATTAATAGTTTCTTCTGCACTTGTATCACTATACTTCTGTATAAAAGTTTTTAGGTCATTGTACTCATCCTCAAACTGCACTGGATTAAATTCTTCAAAAATACCATCAGTAAATAAAAACAATGTATCCTTATGGTTAAAATTAAACGTTGAACAATCCATAACCCCACCAGTTGCAGCATGAGGTGAGAAAAATACTTCCGAAGGCGAACAGCCACATACATTACACACACTTACATAACATATTAAAAAAACACCAAACAATCGTAATGTAGATGGCGAGATTGGTTTTGCTTTCATAGTGTTATATTTGGATTTTTAAAAATAAAAATACTCTACAATTGCAATTGTGAGGCATAATGAGGGGAATATCTTTCCTTATATAGAACATTATCAACAATCTAAATCAGCAATATCTTTTGAATAATTGCTAATATAAATATAATTGTCAATCATACTATACATATACAACTATTTTGTCAATAAATATTTATTGCATCTCAATTCAATAACGTTCCTCCATCATAACAATATTTTGAAATATATAGCAATACTGTTGTTATTGATATCTCACATCAGTAATCGTAAACGTAAACCATGTAAAAGGACCATCTTTTAGCATCCATGTGGCATCAAAGGTTGTTGGGATTTTTATACCATGAAATTCACCATAGCCTTTAACAGTTGCAACCCACTCTGTAGGTTTGTCATCATTAATGTCTTTATATCGCATTGCCACAAATTTAATCAGTTCCCCTTTTGAATTAAAATAAAAAACAGCACTGCCTGTTACACCCCTGTATGTAATTGTTGCCCTGGCACTTGATTCATCAATTGCTTCCCAGTGTATATAGGGTTTGAGTGCTGCCTGAGGAAACCATGAAATTTCACCCAGAAACCGTTGTAAAGCCGATTGATGAATTTTGAAATTATCGCCAGCTACCGCTATTGGTATAAGCCCTATTAACTTTATCTTCATTTCTCCCTTGCCATCTACAAACATATCCCTGCCAATAACAGGAAGCAGATATATATTCATGCTTACCTTCCAGATGAATGAAGGGATAGTAACCGTAAAGTACTGTTGTGAATACGATTTAAACCATTGCTTTTGCTCGGGATTTAATCTCATTTCACCTTTCTGTGTAATATACACTGTACTCACCATTTCTTTCCCAACAACACCAGAGTATCTGAGCCATCGTTGAACCGGTGCCGGGTAGCTAGTAATCATATTTTCAGTGATAATTTTTTCTGCAGGCTTTTCAGAATATGCTTCCTGTGCTAACATTACCTGAATTTCTTTTTCAACCTGATGGTTAAAAAACCAGATTCCACATCCACCAACCACAACGATGAGAATGATGATATTGGGCAATGTTCCGTATTTTGCGTCCTGCCAGCTTGTAACAATTAAAACCTGTGACAAAAGTATGGCGATAGTTCCTGTCAATAACCACATGTCATTATCAGTAATATACAAAAAAGCTGTGGCTATCATCGCAAAGCTTGCCATCAGCCAGACTATACCGGTAAGTTTGCTTATTGCAGGCAATTGAGGTATTGCATACCCCAAAGATTTTAAAAACCCAAGAACATGAATCAGACCATGAAGTATAACAATAAAAAAGATTATATATTTCATATGTTGCCTCCTAAAAATACGTATTGATAAGAACTTTCAAATACAGCTATTAAGGGTGAGATTGTTGATATGTTCACCTTTTATCTATGAGCCTACCTCTAAAACAGTATTATCTCCCTTAATTGAAATTTGCAATATATAAAAAAATATAAAAAAGTTATTGATACTATTTATATTGCTGCATTAAAATGAAAGCACCTTATACCATAAGGAATATATCATGAAAACACAAAAACGAATACTGGCAATCACTGGAGCATTTGGGTATGTTGGTTCGCGTGTCATAGAAAGGCTTAAAAAGATTTAAACCACGTTATTCATCAGAGCAGGCAATTAGAGCTTATTTATCTTCTACTACATAAAATCAATTACCTCATAAACAACTACGGGCTCTTCCTTGCCTTTAACCTTTGTTTTAAATTTTCGTCCCCAGGTAAGATATTAGGGGCATATTTTACTACTTCTATTAATTACTTGACAGGAAAACAGTCAAAATATAGATTTGCCATTCTGTAATAAAAGTGCTATTAATGATTGATAGTATAAAAGCCTACGCAAAAATAAATCTTCATCTTGAAGTATTGAATAAAAGGCCTGACGGCTACCACAACATCTGTAGCGTCATGGCAAAAGTCGATATTTTTGATCTTTTACAACTTGAACAATATGAAGTGTGTAAACCTGGTGTGGTCACCACTTCATTGCAGTGTACGGGTGGGCGCAACGCATCTGTTATGGACAACATCCCTGCAAGGGAAAATCTTATTGCAAAAGCTGTTGAAATGTACTGTTACCATGCTGGTATAGGATTGCAGGTCGCTATCGCCATTCAGAAAAATATACCATCCCAGGCGGGATTAGCCGGGGGCAGTACTGATGCTGCCGCAACGTTGCTGCTTCTTAATAATAAGCTGAAACATTTTAATGAACAGGAACTTATGGCGATAGCTCATAGAATTGGGGCTGATGTCCCATTTTGCCTTAACGGGAATGTTGCACTGTGTGAGGGTATAGGCGAAATAGTAACACCATTGCCACCAATAGCTCTGCCTGCATCCATAATTATTATCTATGATGAAATTCATTGTAATACCAAACAGGCTTATGCTGACCTCAAACGAGGCACTCATCCAGTAGCTTCCTGTAAAGACTTAATTCTTTCATTATGGACAAAAGGTGACAGTCAATCATTGCTGAAAATATTTAAAAATGATTTTCAGAATATTATATTTAACAACAATCCCGGGCTTGTTACTGTATATAATACTCTGAAACATTTTCAACCTGACTTTGTTCAGATGACAGGGAGTGGATCTGCAATTTTTGCACTTTTTTTTGATGCAGAACACGCTGAAAATGTTTGCAACCAGATTCAAACCCAATTTTCACAGGTTTTTTTTACCAAATTATTAATGATATAATAAAAATTATTACTATATTATATCTAATAATGAGGTGTAGCCAAGCGGTACGGCACCGGGTTTTGGTCCCGGCATTCCCAGGTTCGAATCCTGGCACCTCAGATTTTTTATTTTATTGGTACCATGTATGGATAGTAATTGTAAAGCTATAGTCCTTGCTGCGGGTAAAGGCGTACGAATGCAATCTGAAATGCCCAAGGTATTGCACCACCTGGGTGGCAAACCACTGGTTCTTCATGTTATTGATAATTTGATACATGCAGGTCTTAAAGAAGAAGATATCATTGTTGTGGTTGGCTACAGAGGTGAAGACGTTATACAGGCAATAGGTAACAGAGCACGATTTGTATGGCAAAAAGAACAATTAGGAACAGGGCATGCAGTTATGCAGGCCGAACCTGTATTACAGGCATATAATGGTATCGTTATTGTTGCCTGTGGCGATGTGCCGTTAATAAAGCCTGAAACGTTTTCAATGCTTTTTTCTACAGCCAATGACCCAAAAACCGGAGCAGTTGTGCTTACCATGGAACTAGAAAATCCCTTTGGCTATGGGCGGATAATACGCGATGATAACGGTAACCTGCAAAGAATCGTGGAAGAAAAGGATGCAGACCCTGTGCAAAAAGCAATCCATGAAGTTAATACAGGAACCTATGCATTTAAATCACAGCTTCTTTTCAAGGGTTTAAAAACTGTTACTACTGAAAATGCACAGAGAGAATACTATCTTCCTGATGCATTAACATATATCCGGTCAACCGGTAATACTGTCAAAATTATTAAATTACATGATCCAATAGAAGGCAGTGGTATAAATTCAAAAGCGGAATTAGAAAAACTTGAAGATATTATTTCTAAAAAAAGTAACAATTAAAAAAAAGGGTTTTATATGATATATCCAATAAAACTATTTTCCGGAACTTCAAATTTCCCGTTAGCCCAAGAAATAGCACAATATTTAGGCATTGAACTTTCAGAAATTGAAATTAAAAAATTTAAGGACGGGGAAATATCTGTCAAGATTCTTGAAAACGTGCGAAGCGTTGATGTTTTTTTAATACAATCCACCAGTAACCCTGCAAATGACAACATCATGGAATTGCTGCTTATGGTGGATGCTGCCATGCGAGCTTCAGCACAGCGAATTACTGCTGTTATCCCTTACTACGGCTATGCTCGCCAGGATCGAAAGGTTGAGCCCCGGGTTCCCATTTCAGCAAAATTAGTTGCAAATATGTTGCAGGCTGCTGGGGTGGACCGAATTCTTACCATGGAGTTACACTCTGATCAGATACAGGGCTTTTTTGACATTCCGGTGGATAATCTTTTTGCATCGCCACTGGTGATTGAATATGTACGAGAACTCAATATACCAAATCCCACAGTAGTATCACCGGATGCTGGTGGAACTGAACGTGCACGGTTTTTAGCAAGGAATATTGGTGCAGAATTAGCGATAGTAGATAAGCGAAGGCCTGAACCCAATAAATCCGAGGTAATGAATATCATTGGCGAAGAAAGTGTAAAAAACCACAACTGTATATTAATTGACGATATGATTGATACAGCAGGTTCCATAACACAGGCAGCACACGCATTACGGGAAAATGGCGCAAAGGATATATACTGTATTGCAACGCATGCAGTATTATCTGAAAATGCTACTGAAAAGCTTAAAAAAGCAGATTTTAAAGAAATCATTTTGACGAATACAATTGATATATCAGAAAAGAAACTTCTGCCAAACATGAAAATATTATCAATGGCTCCACTGTTTGGTGAAGCTATACGTCGCATACATAACGGCGAATCAGTTAGTTCATTGTTTGTCCGATAGTTGAAAAAATTTATTATTGAATTTTATAACATTTTCACTATAATGTATATTAAATAATTTAAAAGAGGTTGATATGGAAGCACACGTTTTACCAGTTGAAACAAGAACCCAGATAGGGAAAAATGCAAATCATAAGCTCAGAGCACAGGGGTATATACCTGCAGTATTGTACTCTCATGGTGAATCTCAGACCATAATGGTTCAGAAGAAAAACTTCTTTAAAATTTTTAAAGGCCATATATCCGAAAATGTCCTTATAGACCTTGACATTAAAGATTCTAAAGGCTCTCCAGTTAAAGCCTTTGTCAAGGATTACCAGCGACATCCCATAACAGACGAAATACTGCACGTAGATTTTTTTAGAGTAACCATGACCGAAGCTATTTCTACAAAAGTACCTGTGGAAATTAGCGGAATTTCTATTGGTGTTAAACAGGGTGGCATACTTGAAATTATTGAGCGTGAAATTGAGGTTGAATGTCTTCCTGCAGATTTACCAGAAAAAATTACTATCGATGTAACAAATCTTTCAATGGGGCAATCTATACATGTAAAGGATATTGCTGCTCCAAAAGGTGTTACAATTCTTAGCACCCCTGATACAGTAATTGTAGCTGTTCTTGCACCTCATAAGGCAGCTGAAGAAGTTGCACAGCCAGTTGCAGAAGAAGTTCAGCCTGCTGAAGAGCAGCAATAACACTCTATTGCAAGGAGTATATAATTGAAGCTAATCGTAGGATTTGGAAATCCAGGCGAAGAATATTTCAACAACAGACAAAACATTGGATTTAAGGTTGTCGATATTCTTGGTAATAACGAGAATATCGACATCCGCATTAAAAAGAAAAAATCAATTATAGGCCGTGGCAAGATTTCTGGCGAAGATGTTGTTTTGCTAAAACCTCAAACCTTTGTTACCCTTTTAGGTGAGTCTGTTCTTTACATTGCTTCTTTTCTACGAATAAATGTACGTGATATCATATGTGTGCTGGAAGACCCATCCCTGCCACTTGGCGAGATACGAATAGACTCCATCATGTCAAAGCTAAAACACCCGGGAATTGAATCCATTACCCGCGCGTTAAAATCTGACAGGTTTGCTAAGGTTAGAATAGGTATTGGCTATCCTAAAAAAGGCGTGACCATGGAAGAACATCTTCTCAATGATTTTTCTGAAGATGAAAATTTTATACTAATAGATGTACTTAACAAAGCTGAAGAAGTGGTCAGAATGCTAATAACTCATAGCATTGAAGATGTTCAGAATAAATATAATCCAGAAGGCGCCCCAAAAATCAAGAAACGTCAACTTCCGAAAATACGTATTCGGCGATAATTCCTGTAATTCAACTTGCTTTTCAAACCATCCGATAATACTACTAAACAGTCAAAACAACTAATATGAAATTTAAATCGCTAATATTGTACCTTCCTATATTTTCCATATTGCTGCTCATTGATAATGGCAGTGGGCAGGATTATGATGCTCTGATACAGCAAAAAAAATTCACCGATGCCCTGCAGATAATACAATTGCAATTAGATGAAATGTATTCTTCCAGAAGTATTGATAAAAAGGTTCCTGACTCATATGTTGCAATTGGAAAAATAGAAGAGGGCATAGACTTGAAAAAATTATTTACTGATAGAAAATTACAGCCATATTTTATAGAAAATAATGATACACTTTATACACTACATATCAATGCTGCCCTTTGCTATCTTAATATGTTCAAATACAAAGAAGCAGTACAACATTACTTCCAGGCATTACGATTTACCACCATAAGTGAAAAAGACCATACAATCTTCTATTCCCTTGCTCTCCTTTTTAAACGCCTCAATAAATATGACGCATATCTGACTTATTTGGAAGAAGCATATGAAATTAAACCTGATAATTATGATTACTCATTAGAATTAGCTCTGGCGCTTGCTTCTGGTAAAAACAAGAAAAAAGCACTTTTTCATCTCAACCGTTATATACAGGCAAAAGGCAACGATACCCCTCCTGAACTTTATTTAACTGCTGCAAACTGCTATGAATCTATAGGTGACTTTATAAACGCAGGACGCTATTATCAATTATATCTTACTATCCACCCTGATGATGCAGCTATACAATTTGCTCTTGGGTATTTAGCCTATACTAAAATTTCAGACATGAAATTGGCCTATACCTCACTATCAAAAGGGCTGTCACTCTATGGCGATAGTGATCTGATAAGGAAAGGAATATCACATGCAATAATTGGTGATATAACCAGTATGGATTTAAATTACACAGAAAGTCTCAACCACTATCTCCAGGCTATACAAATTTCTGAAAGAATACATCAGTCCATAGAAGATAAAAAAAATAGTATTGAAGGGATCAAAATCAAAATTAACACCATTAAATCTACACTACTTGATAAAAAGGACATATCACTCTACCCCGAATACCAGTCTCTTATGGATGAATTAGGAAATAATGAATTAGAATTACGCCGCCTTGAGCATGAATATAGCAAACTTACCGTAGGGGAACTGTACTTCAAAATTGCTTCAACGTATGAAAATACCATGCAATATCAGCAGGCAATAGACTGGTATACCAGAGCTATCGCTTCCGGTACAAAAATCCGTGAATCATCAAAAAAAATTGAAAAAATACAGTTGAAAATTTCACGTGGTTATTGAAAAAATTATTTTTACACAAATTTTGTGATTATTTTATTAATGACAAAATTAGTCATGATTCTACCATTCGTTCTTGCTTTGTAATAACACTAGAAAACTTGTACATTGAGGAGAATAAAACATGTCAGGACATTCTAAATGGGCAAACATAAAACACAGGAAAGCGGCACAGGATGCCAAAAAAGGTAAGGTATTTACCAAGCTCATACGCGAAATAACGGTTGCAGCACGGGTTGGTGGCGATGATCTGAACAGTAATCCTAGATTACGTACCGCTGTATTAAAAGCTCGTGAAAATAATATGCCAATGGATAACATTGAAAGAGCAATTAAAAAAGGTACTGGCGCCCTTGAAGGCTCAACATATGAAGAAGTTCGGTATGAAGGATATGGACCTGGTGGAGTGGCTATAATGGTTGAGTGTATGACCGATAATAAAAACCGAACTACTCCTGAAATACGCACTATTTTTTCTAAAAATGGCGGAAATCTGGGTGAAACAGGATGCGTTGCATATCTTTTTGATAAAAAAGGCGTTATAAACATTGATGCAAACGCAACAACCGAAGACAACGTCATGGAAATTTTACTTGATTATGATATTGAGGATATTAAGACAGAAGACAATACAATTGTTGTTTACACTGCCCCTGAAAAGTTTAATGATATTTTAGAAGTTATTCGTTCAAATAATTTACCAACTCTGAACAGCGAAATTACCTATGTTCCCCAGACAACAGTACAGTTAGAAGGGCAAAAAGCTTCGCAATGTCTTAGACTCATTGAAGCACTGGAAGATCATGATGATGTTCAGAGTGTTCATGCTAATTTTGATATCCCTGATGATATTATTAACAATATGAGTTGATATTACGTGGCTTATTTACTTGGTATTGATCCGGGATATGGGCGTTGCGGCTGGGCTATCATAAGTGATTCTTTTTCATATATCGATTGTGGAGTTATCGAAACAAAGCCCACTGATGAAAATCGTTTGTTAGATGTATATACTTCACTTTCAGATATCATACAAAAATATAGCCCGGTATCCTGTGGAGTTGAAAAATTGTTTTTCAATAAAAATGTTAAAACAGCAATTCCAGTTGCACAGGTTATTGGTGTGATAAAATTGTTGCTGGCTCAGCACAATATCCCGTATGCTGAATATACACCTGTACAGATAAAGCAATCAATAACGGGGTACGGGCGTTCTTCAAAGGATCAGCTTGCATTCATGGTTAAAAAAATATTAAAAACTCCAGAAATCATACAGTATGATGATGCATTTGATGCACTTGCCATTGCATTATGTCACTGTTTAGCTTTACCAGGTTACTCAATAATCAAAAAAAATATTTAATAGTAAAAGGGTTTATTATAACATACTATGATATCGTTTTTAAAGGGAAATATACTTTCTTGTAAACCTACCAGGGTTGTTCTTGATGTTCAGGGTGTGGGCTATGAAATTCATATTCCCCTGTCAACCTATGAAAAAATTAGTACGGCTAGAAGTACAGAGCTTTTTATTCATATGGTTGTAAGGGAAAATGCCATATTGTTGTATGGATTTAACTCCGAAGAAGAGCAACAGATATTTTCACTTCTGCTGACCATTTCTGGAATAGGCCCGTCAATAGCAATTTCAATTTTATCATCCATGACTCCTCAGCAGATACTATCGGCTGTAAAAAATGACCAAATAACAGCATTTACATCCATACCGGGCATAGGCCAGAGCAAAAGTGAAAAAATTATTTTTGAATTAAAAAGAAAATTAAAAAAACTAGATACAATCCTGTCCCGGGAATCTACTACAACACCATATATGAAAGATGCTATTGAAGCATTGGTATCGTTAGGATTTGATGAAAAGCAGGCTTCATCTACTGTTTCATCGGTCATTGCACAACATAGTGACATAAATAATATTGAAACAATTATCCGTTTGTCATTAAAACAACTATCTAAATAATCCAGAATATTTGTGATATAATAAAAATAGTAAAATTAAACTATATTAAATGTAACTATATATAAAGTCATATTTATATAATCTAATTTAAATTATTTTTAAAATATTTTTATAAACATACAATATTATTATTGCTTTTTTTCAATCTTCATTGTATTTTAAAAGAAATAATTTAATTTTTATAGAGAGGTAAATATGAAAATCGAAATTACCATATTGGGGCTCCTTATGGAGGAAAATCTTTATGGCTATGAAATCAAAAAAAGGATAGTTGAACGCCTTGAAGATTATGTTGATATCAAATTTGGGTCTATTTATTATGCAATAAAAAAAGCCCTGGATAATGGCTGGGTTAAAAAAATTGGAACGGAAAAAGAAGGCGGAAACCCTGAGCGGTATATATACCAGATATTACCGGATGGAAGAAAGTATTACAAGAAGATGTTAAAACAGTACTTCGACCACAATTTTATACATTTTGATATTGATATAGTGTTGATGTTTTTAAATTCTCTTTCACCTGAACAGCGCGAACAGTTCATTGAAGATCGTGTGGAACATATCAAAGAAAAAATGAATGCATTGCGAGAAAAGATTGAAGCTGAATCTAAGAATACATCACCTGCATCACAGTTACATGTGTACACATATCTGGAAAATCATTTAAAAGCTGAGCTCAACTGGCTGCGATCATTAAAGAAAGGTGAAGTATTAACTGAGGTTGAATAATTTTTATTTAATTTTCAGTATATATTCTAAATAATCAGCCTGTTTAGTGTTGATTAGTTTTTCTAATCCACTTTTAAGCTGCGATAATTCATTAATATAACGGTGAATATCAGTTTTATGAGGCTCTTGCTCTTTCTTTTCTGCATAGGCAAGAGCTTTTTTCTCATTAATATCTTCAATATGCATAACATTTGCCTGATGTTTCTTGGCAAGTGAAACCAGTAACATCTGTATAAGCTGAGGTGAGGAAGATTGTTTCAAATCATCCCTGGTTACTTTTGTAACCAGAACTGTATTCTGGGCCTTCATTGTGGCAGTTCGCGGCATAGATAGTAACATTGCTATCTCCCCAATGACTGTCCCTTTTTCAGCTATTGTGGCAACTTTTGTATTCTGTATATAAACCTCAAGCTGACCTGATTCCAGTATATACATAAAATCACCAATGCTGCCTTCCTGACATAAAACAGAACCAGGAGGAAATTCTATAGTGTTTGAAGAAAGCTCCCGGGGTGTTTCAACTTTTAGTGATTCTGTTGCCCGCGTAAATGCTTCGCCTTTTTTATATATCAAACTGGTTTTATATTTTTCAATAAGTTCCTTGATCCATGGAAGCCTTCTTTTATCATATTCTTTTTGGAGAGATTGAATTATTGTAAAATATTCAATACATATGTTTTTTTCTTTTACAAGCTGTGAATCCAGTTGCAAATCTTTTTTCAAGATTTCATTGGTTAGGACCAACATTTTGGCTTCAACAATTGCCAGATTCATAGCAAACGCACTATTGTCCAATCCCTGTATAAGTGTTGCAGCAGGAATTTTTTTTATTGTTGTCCCTTTAAGCGCTAATGCTGTTTCAAGCCTCAATATATTTTCATTAGTTTTTGCACCCAATACCAGTTCAGTGGCACCAATAATAAGATTTTTACCCTGTAAAAGATACTTATCAGCTTCTGTAACAAATAAATATGCCTTGCCGTCGGCAATTAAATATGCGCTATCTGCCACAGTACTTTTTTTATATAATTGTAATAATTGCTCTTCCATGTTACAGGACTTTATTGATTGCCTCTAACAGCTCTTTCTTTTCAAACGGCTTGGTTAAAAACACACGGGCTTTAATATCCTTCTCATTTATTTTCAATGTTCTTTCACTTAATGCTGATATCACAATAATTTTAGCATCCGGGTAACTATCGGTTATTTCAGATATTGCTTCAAAGCCATCTTTGCCCCACATGGTAATATCCATGGTGACTACGTCGGGCTGTATTTCTCGGTATTTTTCCAGGGCTTCAAGGCCATTATCAACCTCTGCCACTACCTCATGACCACCTTCCTGCAATGTTTGTCTGATAATACGGCGCATAAAACTTGAATCATCAACTATCATACAACGAGCCATTACAAAACCTCTGCATTAACTATGATAATTACGTACAAATTCTATTGACAACTACTCCTTTCCAAGCACTACTTAATCATACCATAATCTTTACGTCAAGGCTTTATTATGAGTACTCTCACAAACAAACACATTACAAAGCTTTTAAAAGTTGTTGGTAAAGCCATAAATACCTACAGCATGATCAGTTCTAATGATAATGTACTCATTGCTCTTTCGGGCGGGAAAGATTCTCTTGTTTTGATGGATGCATTACATCGTCGTTTACAACACATTCCCATTACATATAATTTGTATTGCTGCCATGTCTCTGTTACAAACTTTCATAACAAAGAAACTATTGAAACACTCAGGACATACTGCCAGCATTACAGCATACCTTTATACGTAAAAGAAATAACATTAGATCTTTCTAATACCAATGCATCACCATGTTTTGTCTGTTCATGGTTCAGAAGAAAAGCCTTATTTGAAACTGCTGCCCAGCTTCAGTGCAAAAAAATTGCCTTTGGTCACAATCAGGATGATATTATCGTCACATTTTTTATGAATATGCTCTATCATGGGAAACTATCGACAATGCCGCCAAAATTAAAAATGTTCAATGGCGCATTAGAGATAATCAGGCCACTTGCATTTCTCACTGAAGCAGAAGTGAAAGGTTATTGCAATGCATTACCGCTTGTACCTTTGGAAAATGACTGCCCCTATAAAGATACAACCAAGCGAAAGCAGACAAAAGAACTATTAAAAATTATTAATAAATCGGTAAAAGGTGCACAATCAAGCATTTTCAGATCATTGCGTCACAGGGATGATGAATATCTGTTGTAAATCAACCTCCGCCGGAAGGCCTGAAGCAAGAAAGTTCATCACCTTCATGAAGCTTTTTAAAAATCCCAATTCGCTGTCCATTACAAAAATATGCCAACGAATAGATATCCGGCAATCCTAATTGTTTTACCACATATCTAACGCGGGAACCCTTAGGAATTTTCAGTATATACCCTTCATCCGGGTTATATCTGTCAATGCTGGCATCTTTATGTAACCCGCTATACAATTTAACCTTTATTTCAATTTCCTTCTTTTTGAACATCCGGTGATCCTTCTTCTTTTAATTCATATTTCTTTCTGTGTTCCAAACCAACAACCAGTGAAGCATCATATTTATTGTAATCAGCCATAAAAAAATGTGTAGTAATCTGTATTGAATTTTTGGGACATATATTAACACATTCCTGACAGTAGGTGCACCGGGATAAATATATCACAATTCGTTTTGTTTTTTTATCATTAATGACAGCAGGATATAATTCAATAGCATTGGCAGGGCATACCTTGCTGCATAATCCGCAACCGGTACAACTTTCAACATTATATTCTAATCTGCCTCTGAAACCTTCTTTCACCCCAACGGGTGGATGTATTGTACCTTTTTTAAGAGTATCCGCTGTATCCTCCAGTATATATTTTGAAGGGAAATAATTTGTAGATTTTTTTGCAAACAACTGCTCTACAACTTTATATACCATTCCTAACATGGCTCACCTTTCATATCATTTTCATCTTTGGATCTAACATAATGAGCACCATTCCAATAATACTTATAGCAGAAACTGCAAATAGAAACACCTTGGCTACCTGAGAAATCTTCAACCGTGCCATAATTACCCTTATTACAGTTACTCCAATACTATATACAATGACAACTTTTCCTATAAAAAAGATTATTTCAATCAGTGGAGTAATACTATAACTACCAATGGAAAAAGATAACCCAAACAAACCTGTAAATGTATAGGGGAAAAACAATATAACTATCAAAGCCGATAATGACAATGCTTTAAACGCATCAGTTAATAGCAAAAATGCTAATAACTTCCCCGAATACTCTACCATCACACCTTCCGCTATTTCAGTCTCAGCCTCTGCCTGGTCAAATGGCACCTTAGACATTTCCGCAGGCAGGACAAGTATCATTGCAAGAAACAACAAAATACCACCAAGGATCCCAAATGCACCAGCATGGTGCCATAACGTATATTCAAACAGAGATTGCAAGGCAAATGGATTATACATACTATCAGCTACATGCCACGCTATGCTCAACACAACCACAGCGATAGGTAATTCGGTACTCATTAAAATAACCATTTCACGCTGGGCACCTATAGAAGCATAGGGTGATCCTGAAGCGAAAGCTCCGCTGATAATAGCAATAGATGGTATAAGAATAAGATACATAATAACTATCAGGTCACCCTGTACAGGGCTTTGTAATCCGATTATATAACACACATAAGAAAGGGAGATATAAAGTAATAACACAATGCCTGAAGTAAGTGCAACAAGAGGTGCGCCGGTAAACAACCACCGAACAGATGTTGACGGGATAATTGTCTGCTTCTGCTTTAATTTCAAAATATCATATATAGGCTGTGCGATAGGTGGCCCAATCCTTGACTGCATAAAAGCTGCAAGTTTTCTATCAATCCCTTTCAGAAAAAGCCCCGCAAATACACCTGCGACTACGATAGCTATCGCCACACCTATCACTTCATCCATTGTCTGCGTACCCCTTTATATTTCTGTATACTTTTTGCACGCAATTCTTCCCACGATATGGTAGTGCGGCTTCCATCTGCTTGCACATATGTCATCCTATCAGCACAGGCCACACACGGGTCAATTGAAGCAACGACTATTGGGATATCAGCTATCTCAATATTGGTAAGCATTGGTGCCCAGGTAAACCCATTGGAATATGTTGGCGCCTTTACTTTTATCTGAACCGGATGTTCCTGATTATCCAGTATAACATAGTGGCATACCTCGCCACGGGGAGCTTCATACCGTCCTACTCCCTCCCCTTCTAACTTCTTCAGTGCATTGATCATCTTAACGGCACCACTGCCAGTGTTAATGTCCCCTTCAGGAAGGTTTTCCATACAGAACTGAATTATTTTAATTGCCTGCTGTATTTCCAGCACTCGAACAGCCATCCTGTCATACACATCACCAATTGGTTCTTTCCCAATATCCCGTGGGGATACTGGCTTCAACCACAGTATTTCATAGTAGGCATTCACAGGATAATCAACCCGCACATCCTTCATCAACCCTGAACCTCTGGCCGTTGGTCCCACTGCGCATAATCGCTCAGCCTGTTCTATAGTAAGGATTCCTACTCCTTCAGTCCTGGCTCTCAGCGTTAAATCATCAAGCAATATTTCCGACGTTCTATTATACAACTCTTCATAGTATTCCAGCACCTGATGAATAGTCTGTGCATTGTCTGCAGTTATATCTCGTCGTACACCACCAATTGTAAGCATGGCATAATTAATACGGTTTCCGGTTAGCTCTTCTAAACAATCAAGGACTTTCTCCCTGATATTCCATGTGTACATAAAAAGTGTATCAAACCCAATTTCATGAGCTGCAACACCTGTCCACAATAAATGTGAGTGCAGGCGTTCCAGTTCACCAACAATAGTCCGTATATACCGCGCACGTGGCGGCACTTCTATGCCTGCAACATCTTCTATGGCAAGGCAATATGCCATGGGATGCGAGAATGAGCATATCCCACAGACCCTTTCAAGAAGATAGATTATCTGTATGTAGTTTCTCTCCTGTGCAATTCTTTCTATTGCTCTATGGGTGTAACCAAAATCGATATCAGCCCCAACAACCTTTTCTCCTTCAATCCGGAACGTGAATTTAATGGGCTCTTTGAAAGCTGGATGAACAGGACCTATATTCAAGGGATACGTTATATCTGATTTCATTGCATTGATTCCTTACTTTTTGGGGTCCTCAATGGATAAACACCATCAGGGAGATAGTTGCCCGTAAAAAGCCTTCTTGGGTCAGGAATATCTTCAATTTCCACACCTATCATTTCCATGGTTTCCCGTTCCATAAAAAGGGCTCCCGGAACAATATCAGTAATTGTCCTTATCTTTAAATCGTCTTTGGGAATATCCACCGAGATAATAACCATGATTTCAGAAAACTTTGTATCTTTTTCTTTCAACGCAAATGGATATATAAGCTCAATGCGGTCTTCATACTCTTTATAGGGCATTGGGGTTGATATATGCAGCCTTCCCATAGTTTTCAGGATTGCTATTGAGGAATGAAAAGACTCCCTGTCAATACTGATCCAGAGTGTTACTCGGTTAATCCCATTACCATAATTGGTAATCTTTTCACGCGATGCCTGTATGTGGCTTCCTAATTTATTCTGTAATACCGTTACTATGGATTCAGTTTTCATTGCATATATACCATAACATCATTTTTGTAATTTTTCCAGTTTTTCCCACGCTTTTGCTATGCCATATATGATAGCTTCAGGCCTTGGAGGACACCCCGGTATATATACATCAACAGGTAATATTGCATCGACCGGGCCAGCCATTGCATAGGATTCCTGGAACACCCCTTTGGTAGAGCCACAGCCTCCAATAACAATAACCAGCTTGGGTTCGGGAACCTGCTCGTACACTTGAAGTATATTATCTTTTATTTTTTCGGTTACGGTCCCAGTAACAAGCAGCACATCAGCATGCCGGGGACTGCCAACCAGCTTTATACCAAACCTCTCTGCGTCATAACGTGGCATGAGTGTAGCTAATATTTCAATATCGCATGCATTGCATGACCCTGTATTCATATGGTAAGCCCACAAAGATCGCTTCAAATGCCGGTAAATTACATTTTTCACCAAAGTACCCCAGTCAGAATAAGAAGCATACCTGCAACAATGATAATAAACCATTGAATAAAATCTTCAACATCACTTATGAATAATCTTTTTATCATTAAAAAATAAGCATCCAGCGTGTGCTTAAATCCCCAGTATAAACTGCTTGCGGTAATAAGCTGTAGCAGTGAATTGCTTGTCCCTGAATAGAAAGGAAGGCTTTGCTGATCAACTGTATTATAATCATTTCTGAAAAACAGTTTGCCAATAATAACCACTACAACAGCTAATCCAATAAAAATTCCTAACCAGAACAATGGCGCCCAATGAAGATATTCAACCTGAAGTATATTCATCACTGTATCCCTAAAAATTAATTAATGCATTTACCGCTGGTTCAATTATTGCCTTCAGTATACCCTGCGGATATATACCTATAACTACTATAAAAACAGCCAAAACAAACATACTACACTTGACCAGTACCGGCTGTTCCATTGGTCGTCGGCTTGAAGGCATACCTAAGAATGCACTGTAAAATACTTTCATAAATGAAGCCAGTGTTAAAATTGAAACAAAGATTGCAATGAGCGTCAATACCGGATTATACTGGAATACAGATTCATAGATAATAATTTTTGACACAAAACCATTGAACGGTGGAATCCCTGATATAGCCAGGGCTGCTATCATAAATACAACCGTAGTAAAAACGTCATAATGCGCCAACCCATGCATTGCATCTAAATTACGTGTTTTGAAATGCCTTACCATAACGCCCGATGTTAAAAATAGCAATCCCTTATACAATGCGTTGTTAACAACATGGAGCAATCCACCAATCATTGCCACTTTTCCAAAAAGAGCAAAGGAAGCGTCACCTGATTTAACTACTGTCAACCCAACACCCATACCAAGAAGCATATACCCCACCTGAGAAACTGCATGGAAGGCCATCAAGCGCTTTACATCTTTTTGTACCAGAGCCTGAGTCACACCGACAAACATTGACAATATACCAAAAACAATAAACAATACACCCAGAGGGTAACTCACATGGGCATGGCTCATCCCAAACGAAAATGATATCCGGAATAAACCATACAGACAAATTAAACTTCCCAACTTTACCATTGCACTGATTGGCGCAGGCGCTTCTGAATAGGTATCCGGTATCCACATGTGCATGGGTACAACACCTGATTTCATTGCCAGCGGTATAATGAGCAGGACAATGGCAATTTTATCCAGCAGCGTTCCCCGTATAGCTTCTTTGAGATAATCAATGTTGAATGAACCATACTGTGCATACAGGAAGGCAACTCCCAATAAAAAGAAACTGGTTGCCACAGCGCTAACAAACATATATTTATACCCAGCATAGGGCGGATGCTTTCGTTCAGTCCTGAATGCTACCAGAGCAGCTGATGAAATTGAAAGGATTTCCAGAAAAACAAAGAAGGTAAACAGGTCATTTGCAACAAGTAACCCCATCATGCCTGCCACCATAGTTATGAATAACACGGTAAAATAATTTTTTCTTTCATTTTCTTCAATATATTGGGTGGAAAATACATAAAAAATTAACACAAGAGTAGTTGTCATTATAATAAAAAAAAGTGAAAATGGATCTATTTTTAATCCTATGCGTATTGGGAATGT
The DNA here is from genome assembly GCA_029907515.1 of Spirochaetota bacterium. Classification (GTDB taxonomy): domain Bacteria; phylum Spirochaetota; class UBA4802; order UBA4802; family UB4802; genus UBA4802. The sequence goes on from JARYLT010000006.1 coordinate 42,002, forward strand.
TAATCCATGTTCTGTTAACATTTCTGGATTGGATGATCCAACCATGTAATACAAAATTCTACCGTGAACCAGGATATCGCCAGCAATATAATATGATGCTGCCAGTATCATTACCAGAGCTATCACCCCAACAACAGTACGTGCAGTACGATTAACCATGCCAATCATTGGTATCATGAAAGCAGCAAGAAGTGGGATAGCTACCAGTAATACAGGAACATGTTTAATCATACTCTTCCACTCCACGCAATTTCCGGGTATCCAGAGTATTGTTGTTTCTGTATGTAAGCACAGAAACTCCTAACATGAGTGCAGTGGTAGCAAATCCAATAACTATGTTGGTTAATATTAGCGCCTGAGGTGTGGGCAATACCATAGTTATAACAGAGTCTAATGGCGCCGGTGTAAATATTGGGGCCATGGCATTTTCACGGTATCCTAAAGCGATAAAAAACAGGTTTATACCTGAATCCAGGATATTAAATGCCAGTACAATTTTAATAAGATTGCGTTTAAATAACAGTGCTATTATACCTATGGTTAATAACAGAATAAATGTTACATAAAGCACGATTGCTGACATAATGATTACCGTAATGAATTAGTATCTTTTACCCCTGATACATGAAATAATGTTACAACGATAAGGCTTAACCCAAAGAATACCTCAATACCTACAGCCAGTGACAGCAACGGTAATATTCCCGCTGATATTAAATAGCCTTGATTTGGTCCAAAAGCTATAATCCTGCCAAATCCAGTACTGGTGTGAGCAAGAAAATTATATAAAAACGATATTGTGATACCTGCAAATCCCAATCCAATAAAAATGGTTAATCCCAATGATTCAAAGAACGAGAAAATTTTACGAGTCCGTTGCATATGGCGGGTAATCAAAAAGCTGATAAGCAAAAGTGCTGTTGCCGAAGCCATAACCGATCCTCCCTGGAAACCTCCTCCCGGTGAGATATGACCATGAACCACCAGATAAACCCCAAAGCTTAATATCATGATATACATGATAAAAGATCCAAATGTAATAACCCTCGATTCAATTTTTGGGAATTGACCTGCAGGAGGAACACCTGCTGAAACAATGCTTTTGCTTTTTAAAAATGTAAAGAAGAGCATTGAAATACTGCTTACCACAATAAATAACACCGTAGCTTCCCCTAATGTGTCAAATCCCCGGTAATCAAATACCACACTTGCAACAATATTGTTTGACTTTGTTTCAATCTGACCATTGCGCAAAAAGTAATCATCCATGGTGCTAACACCATTGATATCAATACCCAGTTCTGGCCTTCCCTGTAACACTTCTGAATTTCCTAAAGCTTCTCCAACAGGATGCAGATGTAATATTCCAACAAAAAGAAATCCGAATAGTATAACAATAGCTACAACGCTCAATAACCTCATTCTTCCCTTCTCCGTGTCATTCTGATGGCAATAACAAAAATACAGGTTGTGAGTGCTGCTCCAATACCAGCTTCTGCAATAGCAACATCAGGTGCATCCAACAGAAAATAGAGCACCGTCAAAACCAGTGAAAAAACCGAATAGCTTACTATAGCTGCCAGAAGATCTCTAAAATAGATTGAAAGCAATGCTGTGATCACCAGTGCAATTGAAATCACCAGAAAGAAGTAATACATCATAGTACACCATCCTCATCAGGAATTCCTTCGCTTACCTTTTCAAGTTCCAGCTCATCTGCAGTCTTAATCTGGGATTTATAATCAAACTCATTTATAACAACACCAAACGGTTTAATGCCCGATAGCAATGATGCTCGTGCTATTGCGTGAGCACTGATTGGATTGGTAAAGATAATAACCAGCAATGCAACAATACTGTGGATGGCAATGGTAAGACTTGCCTGATCATAATAGATTATATTCTTAATAACTATCGCCAAAACAACAAAGATACTGCCAAACGTGGTTGTTTTTGTGGCAGCATGCAAACGGGTATATATATCAGGGAACCGCATGAGCCCAATAATGCTCATACCGTTGACAACCAAACCAATAATAAGGCACGATATAATAACAGTATCCACTTACTTCCTCTCATCTATGAGATAGCGGGCAATATATAATGTCCCGATAAACGAGATAATTCCATATACAATACCAATATCAATGTATAAGGCTTTTTTTTGAGCTGCGCCCAGCACAATCATGATAACAATAATTAATGTATTAATGGTATCCAGGGCCACTATTCGTTCGGGGACATTATGGCTGAATGCAATACGGATTACAATGATACATACATACACCATGCATAAAAGCGCAGACAACAGGAATATAGAATTAAAATCATACATGTGCGTATCCGCTTTACCTGAAAAGCTTTTTTAAAAAATAGTGTAAAAAGCCTGCAACATCCTTTGGGACAGCCGCATAATCTTTGCTCTTATTCCAGTACAAACAATGGATGAATAATTTTCTTTTTTCAGGATCAGTGCCTATCGTCAGCGTGCCAGGAGACAGGGTAATAGAATTCACCAGTAAATATACCCCCATCTCATCCTGTATTTCAGGGTCAACTTTTACAATGGCAGGTTTAATTTTCCCGGAAATAATCCGGTACATCACTTCAACATTAGCTATGAGCAGCGCTATGAAAAAAGGCCCTGCGAAATATATTATTAACCCAAGATAAAAAAATGGATTTAACAACCTACCTGTAATCTTTATGGGTATAAGCCAGTACGTTACAGATGCCAGTATAATACTGATGACAGTGCCAAAAATAAACTCTTCATATGACCAGAAAAGAATATCATTTCCTGAACCTATTGTCAGTACAAGGTAGGAATATGCTGCAATCATCGAATAAAACACAATTGCAAGGAACTTATTTTTTTTATCTTCAGATATCATTGTGAAACTCTGCCATGCAACTATGTGTACCGTATATTACATTTGTTAATAATACAAGCATTTTTCTGGAATTATTTTACCCTTATTCATTATACCCGCAACCCTGATAAGGACTTACATTGTCTTCAGGAGCAAGTTCAACTCCTTCATAATATGGGAAATCTCGGCACATCCGTGGCCGTATTTCGTAAATACTACATACACCCAGGCCATTGCTATCGCGCGTGAAATGTTTGCAAGAATAATGGTAGGGCAAATCCTCAGACTGGTTTTCATAAATAAACGTCAGCATGGGGTAAATAAGATATATCTCTGAAAATTTAGGGTCAACAGAAGGCATTCTCAGCCAGTATTCATATGCTTTCTTTAGCATTTCAGGCGACTCGGCAAGCCTTACATCATTACAGCATGTCCCGCATCGTTTACATTCCATATGTTGTACCAAATCCCGTTATCACTCATGCAGTGCATAAAAAAAACTTGCATAAATCAGGCTTATTATACGATATAATACAATGATAGCATATTTTATTTTTTATTGCAATTTATTGTATATTTTTAACCATTGCCCTAAACTACCTGATACAAAGAGTGCTATTTACTAAAGGGATCATGAAAGTAAAGCTAAAAATACTAAAGAGCGATATTGAGCGGCAGCTCAAAGAAAAATATTATCTGAAAAAGAAACAATGGTCTAAAAAGTGGGATAAATTCCTTGAACATGGCCACGAAAAAATGACCATCATGTTCATTCCTCATAATGAACAGAAAATATTTAATTTCCAGATATCTCGTTTCACCATTCTGTTTTTCAGTTCTTTAATGATTATAGTTATCGTTACTTCAGCGTATGCCATAATAAAAAATGCTGCTGTTAAACGTGAAGAGGAACGCCTACTGTCAAATTATAAAGATATACGGTCACAGCTTATACGGTTTGAGCAGCTGACAAATGAGCTTGATAAAGAATTAGATGACATAAAACCTGATATAGAAGACTTATATGAACTGGCTACCAATAACAATAATACCCAGTCAATCTGGGAATCATCCATGATTTCTGTAGAAGATCCCGCAATGCGTCAGTACTCAGCAATTCTGCCCTCAGAAGTCAAAACATTGCGTGTGTTGCAAAAGGACCTGATCTGTACAACAAATACTGTAAAAACAATAAAGAATTTCATTGATGTACGCAATAAGGTTATTTATGACACTCCGTCAATAATTCCCAATCCCGGGCACATTACTTCCCTTTTTGGATGGCGCCGTTCTCCATTTGGCTTTGGAAGGGACTTCCATTCCGGTATTGACATTGCAGCACCACAGGGTACAGAAATTCGAGCGACAGCTCCGGGAGTTGTAGTTTCATCTTCCTGGGGTGGCGGTTATGGATTTATGGTCAGAATTAAACATAAATATGGCTATGAAACAATCTATGGACACTGTTCCAAAGTAATAGTATTCCCGGGCCAGAATGTACAGAAAGGGCAGGTTATTGCCTACGTTGGCCAAACCGGTTCCGCAACAGGAAGCCATTGCCACTATGAAATACGATTGGGCGGGGTACCAATAAATCCTTACCCGTATATGAGCAAGATGTGGTAATATATTTATTTCCCTGTGCTATACATCCTTGTAATTATAACACATGAAATCATTATCCAATATCATTGTTATTGGTTTAGTGCTGTTATCAGCTACTGCTATAGTTATCTCCCAGCAATTATCTCATTCATTTCGCCAGCGCATTGACGATTATATAAATACATACAAAATTTCAGAAGGAAAAATACAAACGCAGCCTTCTACTCAACCAACGTTAGAGACCCAAGCACAATCGCCATTTGATTATAATCAGGGAGACTGGACAAAATACATCATTGAGCCTCATTATAAGTTTGTTGTACCGGGTGCCGAACAGCTAACAGAAGAAGAGCCCTACGATATTCTGTCCTATGGTTCAATGAATCTCAATGCAACATATGGAAAGTCTTTTTTTACCAGCAATAAGTACAAACGATTTGATGAAGACAAACCTACATCGGCATTAATTCAATCCGGTTTTACACCTGAACAAACGATGCAGCTACATATTGAAGGCAAAGCTGGCAAGCGCCTTACCCTATACATTGACCATGATAGCCAGCAGCGAACCAATACCTATAGTATGCAATACAAGGCTGTTGAGGAGGATGAAGTATTACGTGAAATTAATGCTGGTGATATAACCATTAAAGTTAATAATTCAAAATATGCAGTATATGACGACACCACATCCAAAGGCATGGGTATAGATTTTACCATTAAAAAGGGCAATTTACAGGTAAAAGCGTTTGGTTCGGTCGCTAAAGGTGTCAGTGAAGTAGAACGTTTTAAAGGCAACTATTCCAGTACAAGCATTACATTGCAGGAATATCAGTACACAAAAGCCACCTATTATCAGCTGGAACCGTTCAAACGCTATGACAATTTAGATTCTCCCCCATCGAACATGTATACAACCATTACATGGACATCAGCACCTGTTAATCCATCAACCTTCACACCCTATTCTGTGGGTATCGATAGTTCTGGTTTTGAACTGTACGCCGATGATGCTATCACACAGAATAAAAGCGGATTGCTGGAACTTCACAGATGGGATAATCCTTCAATTATTTTGGGCTATTTCAGAAAATTACAGCAGGGTTCTGATTATACCATAAATTTTTCCACAGGAACTATCGCCCTGCTTAAAGCTTTTAAACCCCAGGCAAAGCTCTTTGCCGTGTATACCCGCAATGGTGGAACTACGCAAACTTCCGACCCTTCTGCCATTACCAATCATCCACAATTCCCTGGTAAAATATGTGTATTTATAAGATATGGTCCACTTATCCATGAAGATGTCAATTATAACGGCTCTCTTGACTTAGATGAAGATACAAACAATGATGGCGTATTAAATATTGATATATACGAAATTCGCGGGATATATACTACGGGGTTACAAAACATTCGTGCTGAAGATGTTAAGATATCGTTTTTTAGCAATCTTTTCCCCATGTCCAGATCCGACATACAGAAATTAGGGAATTTCATTATTGATTATAACACTGGCGCAATTATATTTAAGCTTCGTGAACCATTTAAACAGCTTTTGCCCGCACAATCCCAAAAAATTATCTACAATGAAGCACAAACACCGGCGTATACCGTATCCCAGTATAAAATTGGCATTGCAGGTTACAGCCAGTCACGAGGCTTTCAGTTGAAACATGTCAATATCATCCCTGACACCATACGAGTTAAGATTAATGGCATACAGATTGCTGAAAGCCTGTACAGCGTTGATCCCACATCGGGTTTTTTCCAGTTTACCAATCCAGGGAATCCCGTAATCACTCCTGAAACTGATATTGAAATAAGCTACCAGTACCTACCCTTTGAAGGACAGGCTCAGCAATTTATTGGAGGCATGCGGGCTGATTATGCTCTGAATAAAAATATTAATGTTGGTGGAACAATTCTGTATACCACTCAGGGTATAGCATCCACTGTTCCCCTGTTAGGCAATGAACCAACACAAACAACTGTTGTAGAGGCCGATAGTTCCGTTGAAGTGAGCCCTCATGATATATCAGCATTTGCCTCAAAAATAGCACAGTCCAATATTTCGATACCGGTACTGTTCAAAGGCTATGCAGAGTACGCAAAAAGCTATCACAGCATTAATACCTTTGGCAAAGGATTAATTGATGATTTTGAATCAATTTACTCGGGGCTTACAGTATCAATGTCCGAAAAAGACTGGGTACTGGGTTCCCTGCCTGGCAGTGTGTCACAGAATCAACGCGCCCGAATATATTATAAATTTTATCGTGATATTAATAACCCTGAAACACTCTATGGATTAAACTTTACTCCCATTGATGTGCCATACTCCAAAAAGCCCGGCCCTTACAATGTTGCTACTGGCCATATAGCACCGTCAATCCAGAGCGAGCAGTCGCAGCGTTCTTTAGGTTTAAACTTTGATTTTTCGTCGGGGGATTATATTTCTATTGTTACCCGTACACTATCACAAAAGCCCTCTGATTTATCTAATTTAGAATATATTGAGATATGGTATAAAAGTACTGGCGGCACAGGAACTGTTAATATGTACCTTGATATTGGTTCCATAAATGAAGACAGTGACGGTGATGGTATTCTTGATACCGAGGATAGTAACCGTAATGGATTTTTAGATTATGATACCAACAGGAACATTTCTGAAGATACAGGATATACATTTGACAATCCTTTTACAACAGTTGTAGGCTCTGGCCCGGGTCTATCATCTACCACCATTGGTGACGGAGTACTCAATACTGAGGATTTAAATGACAATGGCATGCTTGATACCGGCGAACAGTATATACGCATACCCGGATTAACAAACCCAATCGCGGTAGATTGTGCCAATACCACATGGCAAAAAGTCCGGATATATATAAATAAAAATAACCCGGCTTTGTATACCTCATCGCCAGATGCTTTTGAGGATATATTAAAAAAAATATATGCTATTAGACTGATATTACACAATAATTCAGCAACAACTGGCACAATCCTTATTGATACCATCCGCTTTGTTACAATGCACTGGCAGGTGGATAGTATTGATGGCATAAGTGGTACTGATACTGATAAAGTAAAGCTTACCCTTATTGATTCATTTAATGATTCCGAATATGCACAGGAATCTTTTGCTCGTACTAAAAGTGATGTTTATACCAGTCTGTATGGCGATAAAAGTAAAAAAGAACTCAGCCAGACTATGGAATCTGCCCTGAATGTAACATATAGTTCTATTACTTCAGCCACTATAAAAAGAAAATTTTATAAACCAATGGATCTCAGGTTTTACCGTAATGTCCATTGCTGGATTAATATAAGAAATTATACCTCAGGTGATACACTTATATTCCGCTTGCATTCTTCTGATAATGATTATTTAGAATATTCATACAACCCCCAATTTATGCAAACCTGGGAAGATATTGTATTATCACTACAGTGTAACAATACAAATGCTCAATTCATAAAAAAAGAAGGCAATCCTGATCTTAAACGCATAATAGCTATAACAGTCTCAGTGCAGAATACCATCACCAGTGGCCAATTCTGGCTTGATGATATCTATGCCAGTGATCCCATGACACTTGAAGATACCGCTCACTGGTATGAAGGTACTATAAAAATTACCAAACCTGTTGCTCGCACCCAGGCAGGGACTCCAGTGCTATCTGATATTACTCTATCGTATTTAAAAAAACAGCATGGGAATAATTTTTATACGATAGGGCAACCATATAACGATATTTCTGAAGACTATAACCAGGCAACAGTAACCTGCCAGGTGCTTCCGTACTGGCACACATCACTTGATTTCATCCAGGAAGAATCACAAACTGATAGCCTTAATGAGCAGGTAACCGCAACCAGAAGAGGAATAACCAGTATAAAACAATTCCATTTTGCCTCAACCCTCTCCCCTCCCGATACAGCAATTCCAAAGCTTGACGTATTATATAATTATGAAAACTTCACCAACAAGCAGGCATATTATCAGGATGTAAACTCGTTTGACAATGACACCAGCAAAATAACGCATCAGGCAACAGTTGGCATGCAGCAATCGTTACATGACGTATTGGGCGGGGATTTATCGTACAGGTTACTCCTTGACACTTCTTTTAAAGAAGATATATTCAAAGAAAACAGCCAATCAGTAGCTACAGGATTAAACACACAAAAAAAACAGCGTGAATCCTGTTCAATAAATATCAACTATCAATGGACTCATTTTTTTATTTCACCTAACATACAACTTTTATCTGAAGAATTTACCACCTACTCAGGAACAGTAACTGACATAAATCCAGCATTATCACAGGAGATTGGTTCAGGATATCACATTCCTTTTTTATATGGTGATAGTATACGATTTATTGAACGTCTGAAAAAAAGTTCACTTTCCTTTGGTCTAAAAAACTATAAGCTTATAAACCCTTCTATAACATACGAATTTTCATACTTTGAAAATCAATTTAAAGACCTGCAACCCTATGATACATGGATGACTTTTGGATTCAATCGTACCCGTTCTACCCAGGGATTTTTATCCAGTACAATTGCTATACCCATAAATCTCCAAATTATATTTCCCAGCATAAAAAGTTGTTCATTCAACTATACTCGGGCAAGCACACTGAATGAGATTAATGTCCCCTATGAAGGCGAGTCCATAAACTTTTATGAAGAAAAATTTGGAGTAAGCCGTTATTTGAATCAATGTGCCAACCCCATCTATAACATTTTTCACTATCCACCATGGCATTTTTTTAAAGGGAGATCAAATTACGCTCAGGGGCGTGATTTTGTAAGCCATACGTTATCGTCTCAGCCAGAAGTTAATGGGGCACCATTCTCAGACTATAATAACTATTTCAGGCTGTTAGATAATGCTTCATTCAGTATCAACTGGGAACTATCACCATTCGTTTTATTTGTAAACAGCAGCATACATTCAGTTTCTGACCGCAATGGCGTTAATACCGCTTCCCAGCAGGTTGTTAGCTATACTCTTGTTTCATCATTATCATGTGATTTAATGAAACTATTTTCCTTTGGTTTTTTCAGGCCAAACAAACCAGATCTTCCGTACCATTCAGCAACTGCATTACTGGAATATCAATGGAATAGATACCTTCGTATTACTTCCAATATACTGCAGGATGAGTATACACCCAGTATTGGGGCAACATTTAAATGGGACAGATCAAGCATTGCTGCAAAATTTGGTATAAGCTACCGTACCCAGAAATGGCATGAGTTTATCCCCCTTGATGATAATGAACGATCAGCAAAGGATGATATCTATTTTTATAATATGATGGTACAATCACCATTTACAAATATTGATAAAGGATACACATTTTCCACAATTTATGAAACAGATGTCCCGTTTATTTATGATTTCTTCAGCACATGGTATACATTAACAGCATTACCTATATTCAGATTAGAATATCTTATGACACTCAACCGCTATAATTATACCTATTATACTTCACCCGAACCATATGACCTGTATAGTGTATCATCAAGCTTGACAATAAATGTTCATAAAAATGTACAGGGAACATGTATTGCACGCGGAATACTGGAACGCTACAGAAATAGGGAAACAAATGACATTAACCGTGAAATTATATCGTATGAACTTGGCTTCCAATTCAACCTGTTATTTTAATATAACCAGATCTTCATATATGATTATAAGCGAAAGAAATGTTTAAGTATTTTTTTGAAGTTTTTAAATTTACTCTGTAACACAATTTTCAAGCTACTATCTCTTTGATTTTTTAATATCTGATTTGTTGTTATTTCTATTATCGCCCACAACTTATCCTGATCAGGGCAATGCACAAAATAATCAATATGAACCTGAAATGCTCCCTTGTACTTGCGTCCGCCACCATCAGCAGTAATATTTTTTATAAGCTCATTCAAATCAAAATTTTCACTTCTTGTCCTCAACGATGCATCAATATCCAATTTAGTGTGATTATTATGATACACTGCCCCATATACTACTACAAGCTCAACTGGATTATCTTGTAAAAGATAATCCGCAATTATGGCGATAGTATCACGATATCTTTCTTCAACAAATCCAACCCCAGCAATAAGCCAATCTTTATAAACAATCGCATTATCCATTGCTTTCTGTAACAGGCTCAATGCCTGAGGAGTTAAAGGAGTACTTTCTATCTGTTCAATTACTGCCATATTGCAATATGGCTTTATATAGTCCAGTGCCATTGTGTCATATTCACCTACATGTTTAAAACCATCAGAATCTGTTTTAATGCCTACATAGAGTGCTGTTGCCAGACTGGAAACATCTTCTAATGATACCAACGATATATGCTGCATTAATAATGCACAGATTGTGCTTGTTGACGATACCTGATCAGTTAAAATGCGAAAACGTGCAGGAACATCATGTTCGGCTGGAAAATGGTGATCTAAATGGATTATACAGGGGATTGTAGTAAAATTTTCTTCCAGAACAGCTGTCTGATAATCGCATACAATATACCCTGTGTAGTTATGTAGTTTAATTTCTTTTATATCTGCCAAAACGCGTAGTGGTATATTAAAAACTGATATAAATTCTTTATTTGAAGGCAGAGAAGCAGGCATAAATCCAAATATAGTAGCTTTAACATGTAATATTCCACATAGTTTCCAGAAAAAATATGACGAAGCTAGTGCATCCGGATCCGGAGAACCTTTTATAATAATTGCTATATTTTCCTGTTGCTGTAACAACGATATAATGGATTTGGCTGATTCTTCAAAATTAATAGTAACCATGATAACACTACTATAATTAGATATATTTTATTGGGAGTAATCATTCTATTCGGAAGATAATAATACTGATATCTTCCTTAACCGCTGTATTGCTTGTATATGTATCAATGTCTGAAGAAATACGCCTGATTATAAGAGCCGGGCTTTCACTGTTGTGGAGCCTTATGAGATCTTTAATTCTTCCAATGGAATACGGTTGCCCTGTCTGATTCACAGCACCGGTAATGCCATTAGAGTAAATACAACCAATACACGGTCCCTTGATAACATATTCCTTTGATTCATAAATAAAATCTTTTTCTATCCCAATGGGGATCCCTTTAGTATCTAACTCTATAAAACTATCATTTTGAATTTCATATATAATCAAGGGATTAAACGCTGCGTTAATATATTTCAGTGATAGTAATTCCGAATTAAATGTAAAACAAAATGAAGTGGCATACCTTTCAGTAAATTTGGATGTACATACCACCCAGTTCAATAACTGCATAATTTTTTCCGGCGTGTCATATGTGGGAGATAAAGATTCAAATGCAGCATAAAGCTCCAATGCCAGTACTGCAGCATCCACTCCACTATAGGAGCAATCGGATATTAAAAAAGCCAGTGCATTTTTATGCAAAACCTTTGCATTGAAAAATTCCCCTCCTAAATTTGAATTGTTCATAAAAAATGAGCTTATCCTTATGTGGTCAATATAGGGCATCTGCCGGGGGATAATTGAATTTTTTATAGCACTCACAACTAAATTATCATGTTCACCAATCTGCTTTGACTTTACCTCTTCAATCTGAAGTGAATTAACAAGTGCACTGTTAAATTTTACTCTGTACAACTCCATAAATTCAATTTCATTGAATGTATATGGCCTACCCTTTTTATGAGGTCCAATAAAAAGTATTCCTATGAGTTTGCCCGACTGGTCAAAGCATGGGAGTATAACTTCAATAGAATTGTTTTTTACTAATGCCAGTACATCATCAAATGGCTTTATTATTTCATCAGTGTAAAATAATGATTGATGTATAGTTGTTTTTGCTATCTGGCATAATTGAACCAGTGAATCATCAGCAGATATCCTTTTTACCTGAGGCGGTTGTCCTATAGTATGACTTAAAATATATGCCTTTTCAGGTTCATTATACATTAAAAATGAAGCAGATGTGACATTAAATAGGTATTCCAGTGAATCCATTGTGGTTGTAAAGAATCTATCCCAGTATGTGGGATCACCTTCAAATTCCTCAACCTGTGACAATGCCTGGATAAATTCATTGAACCGCTTTTCTAATCCTGCATATTCCCTTTTAATCCATTTTTCTAAATATGGCTGTATAATTCGAGTAAAGAAAATTAAATATACGAAATTTAAAAAGGCAACAGCAACTGCAGGTATCTGGCCTCCTGCCAAAAAATAACGGTAACTGTTAACAAGAATCCAGTATGTTGGAATTACAGTGAATACCAGCACAACACCATAATAAACAATTTTAAGATAAAATTCTTTAAAGTTAAGATATCGCTCATCAGAGATAGCATAGTTATTAATATATAATAACATCAAAGCTGCCAAGGATATTCCTAAACTATGATATTCAAAGCGTTTGAAAACATAGGGCATTATGATAAAAGATATGAGTATTATGAGTGCACCAATGTGATTTCCCATAAACACATAAAAAAGCTGGTACCGAAAAGAGGTATTCTCCAGGCGTCGTACTTTATAATACAAGGTGAGAAACGTTCCCATGATATAAAAAATAAAAACAATCAGATACAGTACTATAAACTGACCATACACAAACTGAATATGGAGACCATCAAAAGAAGCAGAAAGAATGATACTATTGGTTGCTCCAGTATACAAAAAAGTAATCACTCCTGGAATTGCCGAAATTATAATAATGAACAGAGGGCTTTTCTTCTCCCAGCGTGGGAATATCTGCGTATAATGGAAGAAGGCCTGATTAATAATTATAATTAGGGCAAAGTACCAGCGGGTTAGCTCAGTTATCTCAATATTTGGAATAAAAAAAGGCACTAGCAGGCATGAAATCATCCCTGCAGTAAGTAATGCTATAAACGAAAACCACCTGTTCACTGCATATGAAAACCGTTTCAGAACATTAACCAAAACTACATACAACGCATAAAATATTGTAAGAAAACAACACAAGATAATTATATATTTCAAAGCAAAACCTTCCGATATCTATGATTTAATATATATTTAAACTAACTCTGAATACTTCTATAATAGATATCGATAAATTTCAAGCTAAATAATAAAACATCTGTAAGCTTTATTGATATGCAATGGTATTCATCAATTTTTGCTTTAACTTTTTATTAACTGCCAAAAGCTTTCTTTTTATTACATGATATGAAACACCCTGCTCAGCAGCCAATTGGAAATATTTTTTGTTATAAAAATATTTATCAAATATCAGATTCTGCTCATCATGTTCAAGTTCATCAATAACATCATAGAGAGTGCTCACAATCATGCCATCAATAACAGTTTCACCAATATCCATGGTTTGCATATCAGTGACAGTTTCTATATTTATCATGCTATCAGGATTACTATTGTTACAATACTTTTGCCGCGCTATCTCTTTCCTCATACGGGAAATGCATACATGCCTGGTGGCCTTTCTGATATAGTTTCTTGTTTTGTGCGAATGGGGATCACCACAAAAGCCAGCGCTGAGTAATTTCAAAAAAACATCATGAAATATATCTTCAATTTCGTCTTTATCTGAATAAAACCTTGCAATAATGCTTTTAACATAATTGCCATAAAGAACATAACATTGAGCAATACAATCAGAACTTTTGTTATCCATATGCCTCTCCCAAAATATTCCTTATTTTTTGTATTATTTTTATAACTCTTCTTTCCAAAAAACCAAATATCGTACATCCCTGCTTACAAAGGTTGCGGGAATGTTCACACCATTGTTCCAGAATTATTTAAATAAATAAATGATATTTTTTATACTTTCTTTAGCATTAATAGTGTTTTGTTTCTTCTCATTCTGTGATATATCTGAAATTGAGAAAATTTTTCTCTACCAGGAATTCACAACATAGAAATGCATTTCATAGTATATAGTATAATATCCCTATGTTATTTTTTAGTATTAATTGCTTAAAATAATTGATATATTTATCTACTGGTATAGTTTACTACAAAGGGAGCAGTATATGCATAAGCCACCATTAACTATGCAAACCACAACGTTGTGGAATTATCCTTCACAGCATTATGGGAATAAGCAACAGGGCGACCAGAACTACCCTGGAGCCACACCGTCATATATCATCTGGAATCTTCTCATGCGCTATACAAAAAAGGGGGATCTTGTTATTGATCCTATGTGTGGCAGTGGTACAACCATTGATGTTTGTAAAGATACAGGAAGAAAATGCTTGGGCTATGATATCCATCCCTACCGTACAGATATCATCAAAGCTGATGCTCGTGCATTGCCTCTTGAAAACAATAAGGCTGACTTTGTCTTCATTGACCCACCCTATGGTGATAACATCACCTATTCTGATGAAAAGGATTGTATAGGCAAACTGAAAGCAACTGAAAAAGAGTATTTCACTGCTATGGAACAGGTTATACAAGAGATATACAGAATATTAAAGCATGAGCGCTACATGGGCTTATACGTATGCGATTACTACAATAAAAAAGATGGATTTGTACCTATTGGATTCCATTTGTTTTCACTGTTGACACACTATTTCACACCCATTGATATTATAGCAGTAGTACGCCATAACAGGACACTACAGATGGGAAACTACCATAAAGCAGCCTTAGAGGGAAATTTTTTCTTACGAGGATTTAATTATCTTTTTATCATGTATAAAAAATAAATCAGCCAATTAGCCTTGTTCTACCATTGATATCACATATGTGAAAACTTTCAGGAAGGGATGCAGAAAACGAAAAGCCTTCATGCCACAATCCTTTTTCATCCCGATAATGCCATACATGGTCATGGCATGCTTTTTTGTAAAACTCATAATGTACGCGCACCTCATCATTAATTGCATCAGCAATTTTAAGCCTGTTAATAAAACGGCATAACTTCCACAGTGCTGCAATATCTTCCCTGCTAAAACCTTCACCAAATGAATACAAAGCACTGCCTCTGCACAATCGCCTGTCATCAGGCACTCCCATACTTTCAAATAGTCGTACCCCTGGCAGCAGATAGAGTGGGGAAAATCCAATCATCACAGGCAATGAAGCTAAAAAAAGAATATCATCGATACATGTTTTAACAGTAGCACCAGGCAACCCTGCAATGATATACACTATCACCCTGACTTTGCCTGCACTCTTCCAGGCAATATCTTTAATAATCTCCTGTAAAGCTGGACGATTGTGTTGCTTAACAACCTCTTCATATGATGAAACAAGCGAAAGATTGAATTCTAAAAATCCAGCATCCAGGGCATCATCAAGCACCGCATATAGATTGGGAGCTGTTATACCATTCATACATAAGAAATACATTCCTTTATTATGGTAGTATTTCATGAGCGATAGTAACTGTTGAGCAAACTTCCTGTTAAATAAAAAGTTATCATCCTCAAAATTGACTATTTTCACTCCGTGTGCATACAGGTATTCAAGTTCTTGCTGTATGGAATCGATG
Organism: Spirochaetota bacterium; assembly: GCA_029907515.1. Taxonomy (GTDB): domain Bacteria; phylum Spirochaetota; class UBA4802; order UBA4802; family UB4802; genus UBA4802. The sequence continues at coordinate 57,990 of JARYLT010000006.1, forward strand.
GTGCGCTGATAGTAGCGATACCGAGAGTGAATTGAACAAAAATCGCAGTGATACACACAACCTTTACTACAAATAATATTGGCTATCTGTTTACCATAATATGTATACCATGTTTCACGATGCGGAAATGTATGCATGAAAAATTCATTGACCGAAGAGTTGTCACTATCAATGAGTTTAGGAAGATGTGAAATGTTCCCATTTGAAGAATATATTTCCTGGAGCAATATAGGCAACGTCAACTCGCCATCTCCACGAATATAAAAGTCAGCCCTGCCATTTACCAGAATGTTTGTATCAGCCCACACAGCCCAGCCTCCAACAATAACTATCGCCCCGGTTTCATTTTTAATTCTTTCTACAAGTACCTCCACGTCATAATGATATGCTGAAAATAAAGAGGTAATACATACAACATCATATTCATTTTCTTTTATACATGTAACGATTGTATCATAGGAATATCCAAATCGTTTAAATCCATGGAAAAGGCTAAACCATGATGTATCTTTTACATACAGATGATGAAGGTAATTGAAAACTTCTGGTGTTGGAATTACTTTAGAAGTGCCTTTGTAGCGCGCATCAAAGATCGTAACAGTAAGCCAATCATAGTGTGCTAATGCTTCTTTCATGTATAAAAGACCCAATGGTTCTGAACGGTGAAAGCTATAATAGAAATCAAATATAGGTGGTGATACCAACAGTACCTTGAGTGACATACTATTTACTGCTTTATCTTAGTTCCGCGGAAAAGGATACTTGTTCGCCCTATCTGTATTTCATCCCAGTCTGAGAGAGGTTTAGGACGCAATAATTTTTTATTGTTTAAAAATGTGCCATTATCGCTTGCAAGGTCAAAAAGATAGTAGGTATTCCCAATTTTTTTAATTTTTGCATGTTTCAGGGAAACAGCATCATCATTGATAACAATCGCATTTTCTTTATCCCTGCCTATCGTTACCTCATCCCATATGAGAGGAAATTTCTTCCCTGTTTCAGGTCCGCTTTTCTCAACCAGCCATGCATTTGTATAACTGTATTCAGGAGATGTTGCAAGAAGCAGTGTATCTGTATCTTTTTTTAAAGCATCATCTTTTTCATAGAGCATAGAATAGTATCTTTGAACAGGCTGTGGTATTCGTTGCATGCTTACCAGCTCAACGATCTGTTTCCATTTATTTATTAATACCAGAATAACAATAACCAGCGCTATCACCAAAAGCACAACAATCCCTGCCAGCACCACAAATGGCAGATCAGTATGTATTGTATATGTATTCTTTTGAAAAGAGTATTTTGCATATCCCGTATCATTATCCTGTATGCCTTTGTGTTTAAATTGTACTTCTATGGGATGAATGGCATCATCATGTTTATTTGTTTTAAACGTGATTTCAAATGGTATGGTATGTAGCATGCGTGATTGCAGTACATTAATTACCGCTTCTTCAACTCCCGCAGTAGCAACAAACAGTTTCCCTTTGGTAATTTTACTTAACCTGCTTACTGCAGCGGCTTTTGAACACCGTTCAGGGACAATGGTAAAAATGGGAATTGTATGTTCACGGGCATTATTGACAACATCATCAGGGAACATAAAACTGCCTTCATCTTTTCCATCGGTTAGCAGAATAATGGATTTTCCCCCTTTTTGGCGAGCTAATTCTTCTGTGGCTGCAAACAAACAATTATAAAGCTTGGTTCGTTTGCCATGCTGTTGTAAAGATTCAATGATTTCTATGTAATTGGTCATATCTTTTGAAAATGGAGCCAGTGTCACAACTTCATCATTAAACTTATATACAATAAACGTATAATTGCCTTTACTTCTTTTTATAATGTTTATGGCTATTTTTTTAAGCCTTAAAAAATTTTTCTTTGATATACTCTTGCTTGCATCAATACACAGCGCAATATATGTATCTGTATCCAGTGAGTTTACAGTAAAATCATTTATATGTGTATTATCTTCGACGATGGCAAAATTTTCCCTGCCAATAGTACTAATCTGAATCCCTTCAGGTTTGTGTATAACACCCTTTATGGTAATCTCAGGAAATAAATCCACACTGATACGTTCAATTGACACAATTGGCCCTGCAAACAGCACACCTGGTATATAAAGCAATACTGTGACTACAACCACAACTGCATATGTTAGTTGTTGTTTCATAGATTTTTTCATAATGACAAAATGTAATAAAAAATTTATTTTATAAACTCATTACTACTAATCAAACCAGGATTGACACATTTATCCTTCTGGAAAACTCTTCCTAAAATTAACTCACGTGATAGTATTAAAACAGTTAAACAGTAACGATAGATATATGTACTATATATAGTATCGGTATAGATGAATGGCCAGTACAATCAAATTTTACTCGTGAGCACAGTCTTTAACCTGACCCTGTAAAAGTTTGACAGCATGCAGTAGTGCATCCTGTATAACCTCTAAATTTTCCACAACAGCTTTTGGGCTTCCTGGTAGATTAATAATAATTGAAGAGCCCCTGATACCCGCTATTGCCCGTGACAGCATAGCATGTTTAGTTATTGCAAGGGAAGCATGGCGCATGGCTTCCGCAAATCCTGGAGCATAGCGTTCAATCACATCAGCGGTTGCCTCAGGAGTGACATCGCGGGGAGCAAACCCTGTTCCTCCTGTTGTTAAAATACAATTAATATTCTTTGCACACAGGTCCCGTAGCGTTTGTGCAATCACTTCGCGCTCATCAGGAACAATACAAAATTCAACCACACTATACCCCCTGCTCCTGGCCCACTCTTCTATAGCCTTGCCAGAAAGGTCTTCGCGCTCTTTTCGGTAGGACCTGTCACTTACCACAACTATCGCAATACTTATCATACTATCCCTCTATCTCTATACTTTTTACAGTAAGTTCCCTACCTGAAATAATGGTTACATTGGGAGAATTACATTGTGGGCAACTAAATTGCCAGTCATTTTTATTAAAGTGAAACTCATTGCCGCAATCATCACATTTCAGTGATGCCTTCACCATTTCAACAACCAGTTCAGCTTTCTCCGCAATGGTATCCTTACTTACAAAATCAAAATATGTCTGCATCCATTCAGGAATATAATCAGACAATTCCCCCACCAGAAGATGTATTTTAGTTACCTTGCTTGCACCATGTTGTGATGCATGCTGAACAACAATATCAAGGACATTGGACATGATGGATAATTCGTGCATTGTTTCCTCACAAACGCTAATCGTTTTTATACAATATATCGATATGTAAATATGAACAATCTATTCTACATTTTTTGTAACCGATAGTTACTATGCAAAAAAAAATTGATTCATATATTACCCATAACATTCATTATATCGATTTCTGCATCGGGCAACTAAAAAAAGATATTGAACTCTTACCCAATAGAACCGATGCCATTACAGAAATACTGGAACATATTCTTTTCCAGAAAAAACTAACACTCCCATTATCAAATGAGGGAATCACAGCATGCAACGACCTTGCAAGAGTACTGACTCAATGGGACATAATACAGCATGGCGATCTGGCAGGGTATATTTATCAGAATATCAAAGATACAGATGACAAAAAAAAGAAAGGGCAATACTTTACGCCACCTGCTATTGTACAGTACATGGTTGAACATGCGCTGCAATACCACGACAATCCTTTTACAGTTAAAATTCTGGATCCTGCCTGTGGATCTGGTCAGTTTTTGATTTATATATATCAATACCTACTGGAACTCTACAAACAGCACGGCATTTCTCACAAGGAAGCTGCATACACCATCTGTCATAATAACCTGTTTGGCTATGATATTGATCCTGTTGCCTGCATGATTGCACAGTGGAACATCCAAAAACTTTCGGGGACCCATACCAACATTTGTCACCGAGACATGCTTTCAACAGACGATCTTTTTAATAAACATAATCCCTTAGTATTTGATATCATTGTTGGCAACCCTCCCTGGGGCGCACATTTTACACATGAACAAAAGCAATATTTCAAACAGCATTATTTTTCAGCAATAAGTGGTATAAACAGTTTTACGTTATTTATTGAACGGTCACTTTCACTTTTGCATGAACGCGGTATTTTGTCATTTTTAATCCCTGAAGCATACCTCAATATTAAAGCACATCAGAACTCACGGCAAATAGTACTTTCAAATACTGTGATTAAAGAAATAGTACAATGGGGAGATTGTTTTAAGGGAGTGTATGCACCTGCCATATCGCTTACTGCTCAAAAAGAGGCACGGGAAGAAATTCGAAAGAAACATATTGTTCACATAAAGCATGCAAAATCATTAACAACTATCGCCCACATGATACCCCAACAAATGTATTGTACTACCCATGAATCTATTTTTGCCATCAATTACACCCGTAAGGCGGTTGCACTATTAGAGCACATTCATACACTATCATATATTACATTACAAGACAGAGTAAAATTTTTTCTTGGCATTGTCACTGGCAACAACGACTACCATATAAGCACAATCAAAGACTCAAGACATCCTGACCCAATAATCTTAGGTAAAGATGTAGAAAAATTTCGTATTAATTTCAGCAATCACTATTTTAAATACAATGTATCCACATTACAACAGGTTGCCGAACAGCAATGTTACCTTACAAGAAATAAAATACTATATAAATTTATTGGCAGGCACCTTACCTTTGCCGTTGACCCGCATGGATTGTACACACTTAACAACGTTAATGGTTTTATTCCACTGTCACCACAGCTGGATCCCGATGTTCTTGTAGCTGTTTTAAATTCTCGTCTGTTGCAATATATCTACGAAACCCAATTTTTTACTGTTAAAGTCTTACGTGGTAATCTGGAGAAACTACCAATAAAAATCATTAATTCTACAAACAAAAAGCTTTTGAAAAAATTATCTTTAGAACTCAGGGGAGAAGCTGACAGAGTTAAACGAAAAATATTAATGGATACTATTGATGATATTGTTTTTCATGAATACAGGATTAATGATATGCTTGCACACCATATCTATGAAAGCATTACCACTGAAACTTCAATAGCATAATAATTATTAATTTGAACAACTCTTAAAAATTATTACCCCATCTACAGTATCATCATTCTTTTCATCAATAAACGCGATCCCCTTTAATGAATACATATAGATTGACCCATCTGCATCTTTGAGAACTTGCATTCCTTCATTGCCATAATTAAATACTATTGCCATTATACCTTTTGATACCCGCACTCCATCAATTAAAACACCATATGAGTCCCATACAACAACAAATGATACTCTGCCATTATAGAATCCTATGATTGTTAAGGGATTCCGGTATGTATATAAATAATGAAAAGGCAATGAAGCTTCAGATTGTATTTTTAACACATCCTTTAAAAAATCATGTGTTACCTGTTGTGTCTTTTTAAAAGGATTCCCTTTTATTAATAGAACTTCCTGTTCAGACATATCAATCACTGTAGATGATGCCCCAATGCCAGGTATAATCAGCGTTTCATCTTTCACTATCATACTGTGCAGTTGTCCTTGAGGTATTTGAGCATTAATTCCTGTGAGAGGAATAAAATAAACTAAAAATATACAAAGAAGAAATTTCTTTTTCATATAGCTCACGATCTTATATTCCTTAAACTCTCAACATCCCTTTTTACAACAGCATGTTTTCGTGGATAGTTTGCTGGTGTATACCCATCTTTCAAAAATATCAAACCTTCATATAGTTTAAGCTTTTTGGCTTCTTCTATGGTTACCCTATGACCGCCAAGATTAAGGGAATGCTTCGTTAAATAGTCCGTTAATACTGTTATATCACGTTTATTGGCATTTTTTTCTTCATGCAATTTATCACATCCATACTCTGCTATTACCTCATCATTACTACATACCGTTTTATTGTTTTCAAAACCTATTTCATACAGATTAAGGGAATAATATATATACAGCCATCCTCCCGGCTTTACAAAAGGCAATCCATACTCAAGCGCCATAAGCGGGTGAGCAAAAGCACGTGACACAGCAAAATCAAAGCTATCCCTGTAGGCCTTTTCTTTTGCTATCTCCTCTACCCTGCCCTGAATTACCGTAACGATGTCATTTATACCCAATACTTTTATTGCATCCAGCAGGAATTTAATTTTTTTATTATTTGAATCTACCAGAACACCTTTCATATTGCCACCAAAATACAGCAAAAGTGGAATTCCAGGTATCCCCGCACCAGTGCCAATATCTATAAACGATGTTCCACGTGGAACATTCACATGCTTCAAAGGCGTTATGCTTCCCAGAATAAGTTCGTTGTAAATGTATTCTGTATCCTTTAATCCAGTAATATTAGTCGTTTTATTATGTTCATATATAAGTCGTGCATATTCCTTCAGCTTTCTGTTTATTTCATCAGGTATGATTACTGTATTTGAAATTGTCATATTTGCTATTCTCTTGTACTTAAATTTAGATAAAATTATGGATTTGTATAATAGAATTTATTCCTTACCTCTTTGCAATGATCTTTTCAATTAAAAACAATAATTATTTTCATACTACCATTCTTTTTTTCAATATCTATTTCATATTTGTTTTCTATATGTATCAATCAACCTGTATATTGTATTATTATGTAAAATACATAAACATATTAATTATATACTGTTTATATTCATATGAATGCAATTACCTTGAGGAATAATGTTTTTTTATTTTATCAATATTTTTGCAGCCATTAATAGCTTTTTATGAGATAG
>JARYLT010000070.1 GCA_029907515.1 Spirochaetota bacterium
TGTGTCTTTTGACAGTATGGTATTGTCCTCAACAATCATTGCATGTTCAATAACATTCTGTAATTCACGGACGTTGCCTTTCCATTCTCTATTGGAAAGCAGTTCCAATGCATCATCACGTATGCCGATAATGGTTTTTTGGAGGTCATGGGAGTACATATGTATAAAGTGCTCAGCAAGCACAGGTATGTCATCACGGCGCTCACGTAATGGTGGTATGTGAAGTTCAATTGCTGAGAGACGATAGTATAGGTCTTCCCTGAAATTCCCCTGTGAAATTTCTTCATCCACGTTTATGTTTGTTGCGCTTATAATCCGTACGTCAACTTTTACTATTTTACTTGATCCTACCGGTTTGATTTCACGTTCCTGTAAAAAACGTAAGAGCTTGCTCTGTATATGTGGTTGAAGGTTACCAATTTCATCAAGAAATATAGTACCACCGTTGGCTTCTTCAAATAGTCCTTTTTTATTTTTATCTGCGCCGGTAAATGCTCCTTTAATATGGCCAAATAGTTCAGATTCTATGATGGTTTCAGTAAGTGTGCTGCAGTCAACAGGTATAAACTGATTATGTTTTCTCTGGCTTTCTTCATGAATGGCACGGGCAATAAGCTCTTTGCCGGTACCGCTTTCGCCCAATATCATGACAGTAGCTTTTGAGCCAGCTATCTGCTTTATTTTGTTTTTAAGAGAAATGATAGTTTTATTGTTGCCAACTATTCTATCAATACCTGTTCTTTCCTGTGGTAAAGTGGTTATATTTTCCATTACAGTTGGTGTTGAATTAATCCCTTGCATATTCCCTTGCTGTAAGATTTTTATATTGTTTCTGTGGCAAAAATGCACCACTGTTACAGTATGCTTATTGCTTTATTACTATGCTTTCAGTTTTAATTTTATATATTCTGTTCAATACCATGTAAAATGAATACAATAGCTTAAATACATTATAAAAGTAGTTACATGAATTGCATTTCAAATCCAGACTAATTTTTTTATATTACTGTTAATATCCCTTATATAAAGGGGCTACATCATTTTTACCAGTAATCACAATAAATAGTATTTATACAATCATTTTTTTAAATTATGTTTGACCAAAGTGTAGTTATTTGCAACTATAATTCATAATTTTTTTAAAAAATTATGTAACGTATACTCCGCTGCTTGTTGCATTGGAATCTAAATATTTTTCATAAAATATTCTGAGGGAATAATTACTATAAAAATAATTAAATTCGTAGGAAGTGAAATATAAACAATGATTTCGATGTTGTTGATGTCTGACATCCATTTTGGTTCAGATAAGGCACTGCCCTATATTGATGACAGTGTCAGATTTGCCACGTTCCAGAAGATCTGTATGATAGCCAGGCAGCATTCGATTTTTATTATTGCAGGTGATCTATTTGAAGGAGCTATCGCACATAATCCCTATTATAGTTCTATTAAAGAACTGTTGCAGTCATTAGTACAGGAAGGCGTAAAAATTATATACATTCCTGGCGAAGCTGAACTGGAGGACAACAGCAATATAGATATTATACATGAAATTCCTTCTACGGTTACGTTATTTGGCCGCTCCAACAATTACTATAATCTTGTTCTTGATAAGGAGATTGTATATTGCTACGGAGGGGATAGTGACATTGCAAGTATTACAAAGGCAAGCCAGGAAGGTTTCCATGTTGGTATTTTCCATATTGACCTTGAAGAAAATACTCACAATACTGTTGATTCTCATGTGATTTCAGTTAAACTGTTGAAATCGATGCCATTAGACTTTTATGCACTGGGACATCACCATAATTTTTCAATGTATAAATATAAAAATAAAATTATTGGAGCATATCCCGGAAGCCCGGAGGCTGTAGCACTTGCTGAAACCGGTGACAGATATGTCCTTTCAATTACTGTCCTGAATAATGAAATACATCAGATAAAACGTATCACAGTAAATACATTACGGATAGAGTCGCTGACCATACAGTGCAATAGTATTAAGTCAAAAGATGATTTGCAAAACCTGCTAAAGCCTTATAACAAACCTTCCATTGTTTTACACTGCACACTGCAAGGAGTTCGTTCATTTGACACTAATCATATTATGGCTTTATGTGACAGGTGTGCTGGTGTAATATTCCAGGACAATTCAAAGATTTCAGGTGAATTTATATGTGCTATGTATAAAGATGAGAAAACACTCAAAGGGTATTTTTTTGCTGAATTGCAGAAAAATTTTGACAATGTTTCTGAAGATATAATGATGGACATTATCAATGATATTGAAAATACATGTTCAACATATAAAGGTGATCTGTGAAGTTAGTACGGAGTATAGTATCAAAAATTGGATTTGCAGAAAGCAAACAAACAGATTTTAATGATGGGATTCATTTTATCTTTGGCAAAAATAATTCCGGCAAAACACTCATTTCAAAAAGCTTTATTGATACAATCTATCCTCAAAATCCATTATTAATTGATAACGATGCATGGGACACAATGTTTGCCACATTTACGCTTGAATGTAGCAACACAAAAGTTGAGATTCAAAGAAAAGGCAATAAGGAGATAAAAATATTTGAAATTGCATCAGATGGCAATACTCAAAAAGAAGATACATACCCTTTAAGTGTCAATCCTGTGAGTTTGTCGGTTAACTGTCTTTCTAAGTTGCACGGACTTTTTAATAAAGATACATTTGCAATCCTTTGCTATATCCCTTCGCCGCTTGATACACAATACTACAGCAAAGATTTTTCTGACAGCATGAAATCAGTTCTTTTGTTAGATAGATCGTTATATTATTATGCGTTTTCCAGGTTGTTTGCTGATACGATAAACAAAACAGACAATTATCAGGCTCATGTGGTTGCAGAGATTCAGAACAAAATTAAACATTGCAAAACAAAACTTGATTTACTGCAACTTAAGGAACAGAAACAGAAAAAACATCGTGCAGAAATACAGGAAGTTAATGACAAAATTGCGTCATATACCAGTGAAATTAATGAACTCCAGAAAAAAATAGAAGCCTGTAATAGGTATATGGATACACTGGTTGCTATTGATAATGTTAAAAAGCAGATAGAGGATGTTAATGGCCAGATTAAAGCGCTTGAAGATAAGATAGAAACTATAGAAAAATATACAAAACTGATAGCTACCAAATATCCCCAGTTTAAAGACTTTTCCTCGGAAAAGAGGAACAATATTCATACAATGCAAAACATTTATCGGCAGATACAGGCTATTTCTGAGGAGATAGAAACTATTATCTTTGGACAGGAAAGCAAAAACCATGCACTTGCACGTAACCTGCTCATTATTAATATTTTATTGGCGTTAGGGGTGCTATTTGTATTTTTAAAACCAGTTTTTGGGATAACCTCTATGCATCGCTGGCTACTGGTAAGTTTATTAATTTTGATTCAGATATCAAGTATAGGTTATTACCTTATTTATGTAATGATGCATTCGTTTAAAAAAATAGTCTTGCCGTTACAGCAACAAAAAGAAACATATCAGATTAAATTAGAGACATTGCTGAATCAGAATGGCATATCACTGGATGGGATAACCATTGATGAAATATATGAATTTCTGTTGCAGTATTTTGAAGAATATAATGAATATAATGAAAAGCAGATAGACCTTTTGACAATACAGAAAGAAATTGATGAGAGTACTTCAATTGATATTCTTGAAGAGGAAAAAAGAAAGCTTGAAAGCAATGTAAAGATGTTAAGTGACGAGCTTCATAACCTGCAAGAAGATATTGGAATAGCAATAGAATCTGCAGAGCATTGTATGACAATAAAAATGAGTTTGCAAAATGAACTGGATGAAAAAAAAGCTTTACTGGTTGAATCACAGAACAAGCTGGATAATATACCTGAGGAGATTATTGATTATGAAGATGAGAAGAATAGTATATTACAGGAGATAGATGATCTGGAAAAAGAGCTGAAAACTATAAATGAGAAAGATCGTCTCATTAATATTATTATAACTTCATTTGATACAGCAATGCAGCGTTATTTCAAGGATAGATTTAATATATTAACAGGAAAAATAAAAATAATGCTACAGGACCTTACACAAAATAAATTTGGAAAAATTGATGAGGAATATATAAAGAAAATAATAACACATTCAATTAATACGCCCAACCCCTCATTAAAATACTGTATATATGTTGCTGCAATCTTTGCTCTGTATGAATTACTCCAGCAGGAATTACCAAACATTCATCTGCCATTAATTATTGATGATCCATTTGTGCTTATGGATGAAGAAACAATGGGTGAGTTTATCAAAATATTACAACTGTGGGTCGGCAACAGGCAGGTGATTATTTTCACTCATAATTCCAATATAAAAAAATTGTGTGCAGTTACTGAATTGTAATTATGGATAAAAATGGACAGCTAACATTTTTTGATGATCCTTTGCTTCAGGGTATTAATGAAGCATATACATTTATTGAAGCAGGTGATTTCACTCAGGCAGTAAAAAAGATAGATGACCTTATGACCATAAATCCCGATTACCCGGGACTGGCAGAAGCATACAGGGTTGCGCGCTTCTGGGAATCAAGGAAAAAGGCAATGCAGGAACTTCAAAAAGGGAAGGACACAGCAGATTTTCTTATGACCCAGTGGGAGGAGTTTGAAGCTTTTGCGCAAAACAGGGGGCTTGTTTGGGCAACAGCATATCAAAAAGCAATGCGGTTTGTTTTTTTCACTGCATCTGAGCATTACACTATTGCATTCAATGACAGGGAAAACCCAACTGATAATCTGCAGCTTCTTATGCAGCTGGGTACATGCTTTATAAGATTGGGTGAGTATCAGCATACTATTGAAGCACTGGAGTACGCACGGAGTGCCTACCGGAGCAACGCATGTATATTATCGCTTTTAGCTGAAAGCTATTATCATACCGGAGATGTGCCGCGGGCATTACTTTATTTCAGGGAGGCGTTCCTGCTTAATCCGTCTGAGATTGATATCCAGTTACTATCGGCCAAACCTATTATTGAAGCGTTAGAACTGGTTAAGCAACATAAACCTGATTGCTCTGATGTGCGGGAATGGGTTCCGGTTATGGCACATATTCATGATATTTTTTATGTTAAGCGACAGCTCAATTCATCACAGCTTGAAACCATAAAAAAAGATATTGTGAAATTAGAGGCAAGTTTTCAGACGCTGGATAAAGAGAAAATAGCACAATCAAATGTAGTGCCTCGCCTTATAAACCGCTATTTATGGATGCTTGATTATTTTGAGTTTCAACAGTATGATCAGCAAAGTCTTTTTGATATCCGCGACCGACTGCTTGCAATTGATAAAGGTCTTTTTGAAAGCTACTTTCAGAAAAAGACTTTTTCAAAGTACTGATATTCTAAAGCGCTCATTAATGGAGAATCCAATAGTTTACAGCTGGGGAGGCTATGATAATAGCCTCCCCAGTATGTGTTTTTGGCGTGATAGTTAATGGAAGATCCAATAGTTTCCAGGGAATTTTGTTCTTCATAAAAAAATTCATTGACACTATATATCGCACTCAATAATTAACATAGCTATTATTGTTACACAGGATATCTTCAACAACAGGTGGTAGGATATGGAATTGTCAGCATCTTACGATCCAAAAATTGCTGAATCAAAGTGGTATGCAATCTGGGAAAAGGAAGGACTGTTTCATGGCGATGAAAATGATGCGCGGGAGGCATATTCAATTGTTATACCACCACCTAATGTGACGGGCAATTTGCATATGGGGCATGCCCTGAATAATACCTTGCAGGATATCCTTATTCGCTGGCAACGAATGAATGGCAGGGCAACATGCTGGATGCCCGGTATGGACCATGCAGGGATTGCCACGCAGAATGTTGTGGAACGGCTGCTGTTAAAAGAAGGAAAATCCAAATACGATGTGGGTCGTGATGAATTTGTAAAACGTGTGTGGGACTGGAAGGAGCATTCGGGCGGCCAGATTAAAGAGCAGCTCAAGCGTTTGGGGTGTTCGCTTGACTGGGTGCGTGAACGCTTTACATTAGATGAAGGCCTGTCGCATGCAGTACGTACCGTGTTTGTGACATTATATAAGGAAGGGCTCATCTATCAAGGGTATCGTATTATCAACTGGTGCCCACGGTGTGAAACAGCTCTCTCAGACATTGAAACTGAATATAAGGATGTAGCAGGCAAATTATACTATATCCACTATCCCTATGAAGATGGCAAAGGACATATTACCGTAGCAACAACAAGGCCTGAAACCATGTTAGGCGATACCGCGGTTGCCGTAAACCCCGGTGACAGCCGCTATGCCCATTTAATAGGCAAACGTGTAATATTGCCGCTGGTTAATAAACCTATCCCTATCATTGCCGATGAGTTTGTTGACCCTGCTTTTGGTACCGGTCTTGTTAAGGTAACACCGGCACATGACCCCAATGACTTTGAAATGGGAAAGCGCCATAACCTTGAAGAAGTGAATATCTTTGATAAAAATGCAATCGTTAATGAAAATGGTGGTGTATACAAAGGCCTTGACCGCTATCAGGCCAGGCAGAAGGTTCTTGAAGATTTACAAGCTGCAGGACTTCTTGAAAAGATAGAAGACCATAACCATGCGGTTGGACATTGCTATCGCTGTCATACTGTCATTGAGCCATATTTGTCAAAACAGTGGTTTGTAAAGATCCAACCTCTGGCGCAGGAAGCAATCAGGGTTGTTGAAGAAGGCAAAATACGATTTGTACCACAGCAGTGGACAAAGATATACTTTGAATGGATGTATAACATCAAAGACTGGTGCATTTCACGGCAATTGTGGTGGGGACATCGCATACCTGCATTTTACTGCAAGGATTGCGGTCACATCATGGTAGAGCTTGATGATCCAACCGTATGCAGTATGTGCAATTCAAAAAATTTGGAACAGGACCCCGATGTACTTGATACATGGTTTTCGTCGGCGTTATGGCCATTCTCTACCTTTGGCTGGCCACAGAAGACGAAATCGCTGGAAAAATTTTATCCCACCAGTGTACTGGTAACCGGTTTTGATATTATTTTCTTCTGGGTTGCCCGTATGATCATGATGGGCTGCAAATTCATGAATGATGTTCCATTTTATGATGTATATATCCATGCACTGGTCAGGGACGAGCATGGGCAGAAGATGAGCAAGTCCCGTGGCAATGTTATAGATCCCCTCATCATGATGGATAAATATGGTACCGATGCATTCAGGTTTACCTTAGCTATATTTGCTGCGCAGGGCAGGGATATAATTTTATCTGAAAAGCGTATTGAAGGCTACAGCGCATTCTGCAACAAGATATGGAATAGCACCCGTTTTATTCTGATGAATTTAGACAATGATTTCAAGCCTCAAAGCATTGACATCAATTCACTGGACATGTTTGATAAGTGGATACTGCATGCATTCAACCAGACCGTGAAGAAGACAACACAGGCGCTTGTAGAATATCGATTCAATGATGCAGCACAAACGTTGTATGATTTCTGGTGGCATGAATTCTGCGACTGGTATATTGAGCTGTCAAAGCCGCGTATTTATGCGGGGGACTCTTCAACAGGAACTGTCGCCAAACAGGTACTGTATTTTGTGTTGCATGAATACCTTAAATTGCTGCATCCGTTTATGCCGTTTATTACCGAAGAGATATGGAGTAATATTACAAGCGGAGAAGGGCGTATCGTGGTGGCACCATGGCCAAAGTATGATGAACGGTTCAATTTTGAACATGAGTTTAATAATGCTGAATTGTTTAAGGAGATAGTATATAAAATCCGAAATATCCGCGGCGAAATGAATGTACCACCTGATAAAAAGGCTCATGTAGTTATAAAGGCCGGGAAAAAAATTGAACAGTTTATACAACAGCAGGAGCATAACTTGAAAATTTTAGCAAAGCTTGAAGCAGTTGAATACGATGCTACCTACACACCGCAAAAGACTGATGCCTCAGCGGTGCTTCCGGAATGTGAGCTTTATATGCCACTTAAGGATTTAATTGATCTTGATAAGGAAAAAGCACGCCTTGACAGGGAAATTGCACGTATACAGGGTGAGCTTGATAAGGTGCTAAAAAAATTAAACGATAGCACATTTCTTGCAAAAGCACCAGCACATATTATTGAAAAAGAACAGAATAAAAAGGCAGAACTTGAAGAGGTGCTTGGGAAGCTCACCACAGGCAGGGAAAAATTAGGGTAAGTTGTTATTCCTTATCATTGGGATGGATAAAAAATCTTTTACCCGTTTTGTTTTCACCAACAAATCCATTGAATAATACTTCAAGGATAATGGGTATCTCCCGGGTAAGGGGGTATTTCATCCCGTTGCGAAACCACATGTGTGCCACACCATCAATAAAACCAAGGATGCCGTAGTATACGGTATAGAAACTTGTTGTTTTGATTTTTTTATCTTTATTGAGTGCAATTATGCGTTCCTTAATTAATGGAATATGGGTTACAAAATAATCATAAAACATCTTTCCTCCCGATATTTTCTGAGTGATTGCCTGATCTTGAATAAGACGGTAAACAACAGGATTATTCTCTATAAATGTAACCCAGTGGGTAATTACTTCCTGAATTTGTACCAGTATATCGCCTTCTTTTGTAAAAATTTGAGTTATCATATCAATGATTTCTTTATATTTTTCAATTAAAAGCTGATCAAGCAAATCTTCCTTGCTTTTAAATATTCGATAGACAGTCCCCTTTCCTATACCCGAGAGTGCGGCAATTTCATCAATTGTTGAATTATGATATCCCTTTTTTGCAAAAACTTCGATGGCTGCGTTAAATATTTTTGCACGTGTTTCACTATATGATTTCATCTTCTTGTCTAATTTATTTGGATTAATAAGTGTCTGGAGGAGCCGCTTAATTTGCAAGGTTGGTATTTGCAAATATTGATATCCCAGTTTTTCTATCTCATCAATGGCAGTACTTAACACTTTCATGGCAGGGTCTGTGAAACCTTTATCAAGCATATACGCAGTTATATTGCTTAAATATGCTTCAATTTCATTTGCAATTATTTCTTTTTGTTGGCCGTATTCATTTTCAAGTATGCTTACAACATCCCTGATGGTCAATCTCAACGATTCATCATTGAAATTACCATCAGGAGTATAATAATTACTTATCTCAAAAAAACCAGAAAGCCTGTTACTTATTTTTTGCTCTTTTTGTTCATTGCTATTCATAGATTATCCCTGTCACTTAATGAGTCATTTAACTTATACTCAAGCGATAGTTTTTTATTACCAGTCAAACAAAATTTTATTGTGTGTTTATGCAATTTTCCCTTTTGATTGCTGCAATAGTTCTTTATGAAATCTGTCAACCCGGGTTTGCACAACAGCAAAATCATCACCTCTGTTGTCAATGCAATCACCGTCAATCACTAAATATGGTATGCAGGCATTCCTGAAATATTCAGATTCAATACGTGCAGAACTGTGAAAATGCCTGCATGATTTAGGATAATATGCAATGACACCTTCTCCAGAGCAAATGATAGACCGTGTTATTTGTGCGCGCAGTAGCACGGGACAATATGCTGGATGTAATAAAGTTTTGATTGCTAATGCTCTGAATGGGTTACTTATATCCATCTCCGACCAGTACATATAATTGACCATACTGCCAACAATTCTAAACCTTTCCTCAATATATTGAAGAAGTTTATTTTTATAATATGGACGTAAGTGGTACCAATGGATGGGTGGTCTGTATTTATCTTCTGACGCTGGCTCTGATTTTAGATACTCTTCATATCGCAATCTATATACATCAATTATTTCTTTTGTTCCCCAGGTATGCATGAGATTGGCAGCATAATCAAGGTCTTTAATGCCTATGTACGCTGATGGATTGCTACTATGTATCAGTTCATTGCCTCTTAATAACCATTTGCGTGCTTCATTTGAATATTGCAAACATTCTTTAAATTTTTCTAAATCAAAATCATTGCCGGTGTTTTCCTTTAAAAATTGCACCATCTCTTTTAATTGATGAGTAACATATTGAATGGCTTCTTCTTTTAACGCTGGATTGCTACAGCCAAAAATATTGTAAGGAACATCCAGGATAAATTCAGGGCGGTTATATTTTATTGAAGCATATTCTCCAAATTTAGCAGATGGATCACATATATGTGATGAGCTGACTATGATATCGGGTGCGGGGAACATGTTTTCTATAGAAGCTCCTATTGCAGTTCGCATGAATGAACAAAGATCCTGTGAAAAATTATGCTGTTCGGCGGTTTCAACTCTTTCTATTTGTATTCCACTCATTGCCAGTTGCGAAGCAGTCATTTCGGGTGTAAAGGGGATGATATCCATAGCATATAATATTTCAGTTGGGAAAAAAAGGCTACGCCATGCTACAACATGGTATTTAAAGGAGCCATCGGGCATTGTATTATAGCTTTTAATGAATAGTTCCGATAATAATCTACCCCTTCTCTGTGAAGCAGTAAGTTTCTCAAGCGGTTTTGAAAAGAGTGATTCTATATATTTGCTGGCCTCATTGTGCTGTATTCCATACTGAGATATAAAACTGGCAAATTGTTGTTTCCTTAATTTTACATTTTCATCCTGTATTCTAGATATATATTCAATTTTCATATATTACCTCACTCTCAATATATAACGTTATGCTGTCATCGTAGTTTTTCTTGTCATAAGTGATTTGATAAACGTATAAATTTCCCTTCTGTCAATTTCTGAGCTAATATCACCCTCAATTATTTTTATGGGAACACCAAAATCATGCTCATTTTTTATTATTCCCGCAGTTAAATGTAAATTTGCACAAAATTTTATTGAATAGTAAATGACTCCATCAATCCTGTAATCGTTAATAATTGATTTCAGGTTATAAAGACCTGTTTTTGCAATTGTTCCAAGCATTCGGGGGCAGGGGGTCTTTTCAAGATAACTGCGTGCTAAAGCAAATAGTGGATCTCCATTTTCATCTACCGGATTGCCTATAAAACGGTAAGCACTGCAACTATTATTATACACTACAACCCCTCCTGCTTCTTCAATTGCTGCAATAACATCAGGGTTTCCCGGGGCACTATATACCATAATTCGTGGTCCTTTATATCCTTCTGCGTTGTCTAAAGATTCCAGTATAGTGCCAAGTTTTTTATTAAAAATAGTTCGGTTGCTTTTCATGCATTCCTGTATCAATGCATTAATATGCGTTCCTGATAGAGGAGGATTTTCTGATTTCATAAGCTCAAAAAGTTTATGAAAGAACAATCGTGTTTTGTTGTATTCACGTATAACTTCCGGGAGTTCTTCATCGCAAGGCGCTCCACTCATTTGTTCAAGTCTTTCTTTAAAATTCTTTAATTGCATAGCAAAATATGCAACACTCCTCTCATCAACTTTTTTGGGGATATCAAGAAAATATAAACATTGGGGGGCAATCTCATTCTGTTTATAATCCCATGCATCATAGAGCCGTCGCATACATTCGCACGAATGCGAAATTACCACCCCATAGAGAAAATCATAAGTTCCAGTTAATGCCCCACCTAAACAGATGCGAACATATGGGCAGATACTATCGCCCAAATACACGTCCTCATGAATTGCTCCGGAATCTTCTTTTATGCCATAGGGGATAAAACCTGCTGCTTCAATAATTTCAATAGGTGTATAGGTGCAAAACCATCCAATATACTGTGGATCATGTATCATTATGCTACCTCCATTGGTTCTGAACTTGATATAGCAACACTGTTGCCACTGGCAATGCTCATGTACTGGGGACAGGAGTAAAGTACCTGTATACAGTTTTCTCCACTATAAAATGATACAAGGTCACATGGATTATCTTTGCCACACTGTACAGCAGAAGAATGTGTACACTCAGCAAATACCGAACGAATAGAATTGATTTTTTCAAAACCTCTAAAATTTGTTTTTCCCTGTACCGTTTCACGTGCAAATAGTGCCATTCCTATTGCTCCCATGACATTACTGAACATGGGTACAATAAGCTCAATGTTTTCATTTCGTGCCTCTCTGAGACATTCTTCAAGAGCATATTTAACACCAATATTTGATGCAACGCCACCTTGAAAAACAATGGGGGTTTGTAAATGTTTTTTATTAATTCCCAGTGTGGAGAAGAAATTCATAGCTAATGACCTGTGTAGACCTGCAATGATGTTTTCTTTTGTGTTTCCTTTTGCTTGTTCAGCTATAAGATCTCTTCCCACAAAAACAGTGCACATGCTTGAGAATCTATATGGCTTTTTGGCTTTCAATGAAACTTCACCAAACTTTTCAATTGGAATACCAAGTCTTGCTGCCTGAGCATTAAGAAAAGCTCCAGTACCTGCTCCACATTTTTTATTCATGGTTGCATCAACCAGCACACCGTTCTCAATATACATGACTTTTGAATCCTGCCCACCTATATCAAAGACAACTTTTACATCCGGTACCATATAGACTGCTGCTTTTGCATGTGCATCTAACTCTGTTTCATATATATCAGCACCCAATAGGGCTCCTGCTATTTCATGCCCGCTTCCTGTAACGCCTGTGCCTAAAATTTTACAATTAACCGGTAGCTTCTTGTGGATGTTAGCTAAAGATCTTTTAACATTATTTATAATATCGCCTTCAGTAAAGGTATAATCGGTTTCAAGGATAGTGCCATATTCATCTACAACTGCTGTATTGATTGAGATTGAACCGGCATCAAGACCCACATACACCCCAAGTGAAGATGACCAGTTTTTATCCTTCAAAACCTGAGCGTGAAGATGCTCATCTTTAACGTAATACCTGTATATAGTTTGCCCACATTTTTGTACCACCCTGTCAATGGTATCTAGAACTGGATTGTTGGATATATCGTCGAGGCTGCTCAGTTCAACCCATAAATCAGAATGAGTGCTCCTCAAACACACTGAAATAGTATCGATAGTATACGAATATGGCAGGGTGGGAGTAGTATTATTTCTTTTGTTATGCTCTAGCAGTAACAGCGGTTCAATGTTGCGCAATGCATCCTGTACTCTTTCTTCATCAGTTTTCTTAAATGCATAAGGGAATCGGTATAAAACACGGTGATCATGTCCATGATTGTTTTTCCCAAGAATTGGTAGAGTGTTAGTATCCATTGAAAACCTCCATAAAATTATTAGTCAGTCAGACTGACCAGTCCGTCATTAAAGAAAATGAATGATTTTGTCAAGCAAAAACCATAAAAAAATTAATTTTTTATGGTCTGGAATTTCATTGTATTTCCTGGTTAATGTCATACGATGTACAAAATAAGACATAGCGTATATTTTCATTGTTAAAATATGAATGGTAAATGAATTTAAAACATTTTCCCATATAGACTCATTTTTGTACAACTTTGCTGTCATGTATGGCAAAATTTCTTTCAACAAAGTGGAAAGAAATTTATTTATTATAAAAACTTTCTCTTATACTACTGTGTGGAAACCGTCCAAGAAATAAAAATTTTTAAGCAAATATAGCTGTTGTAATTTTATAACTTGACACCTCTCCTCATTATATTCTACTATTTATTCTACTATTTGCCATCTAAAAAAATCAAAATACATGGTCAATGGTTTGACAAAGGTTAAAAAATATTTTTAATAAATTTTGGAGGCATACAATGAGCAATTGGAAAAGTAAGTTTATACGTGTCAGCATAATAGTATTTTGTATACATTTTACGGCATGCTCTTCTTCTTTATTAAATTTTTTCAGATGGTTTGAGCGTTCCAGGGCTGGATTAACTGAAAAAACCATAGAAATTGATGGCCACACAGTCCATTACCTTGAGGGTGGCAAAGGTGACACGGTTCTTTGCATTCATGGTTTTGGTGGCACCATGGATCACTGGACGCGCTTTGCACGGTATATGACGGATGCATACAGAGTTGTGGCGCTTGACCTTCCAGGTTTTGGCGATAGTTCCTTTAAAGAAGGCGGTGACTATTCAATAGCAAAACAGGTAGAAAGAGTTCACGAATTTGCACATACATTGAAATTGCAGAAGTTTCACATTGTTGGAAACTCAATGGGTGGGTATATTGCCGGCTACTATGCAATTACCTATCCTGACGATGTTATTACATTGGGATTGTTTGCAGCAGCCGGTGTAAAAAGCCCCAATGAAAGTGAATTAACAAAAGAGCTGAAAAAAGGAAACAACCCTCTTATCGTTGAAGATGTGAAAAGCTATGATAGACTCATGGAATTTGTGTTCTATAAGCCAATATGGCTGCCAGGGTTTGCAAAACAGTACTTTGCCACACAGGCAGTGGCAAAGAAAACTCATTTTCAGTATATTTTTAAGCAGATTCATGATGTTACACTGCTTGAAAAATATCTGGGTAATATACATGCACCAACGTTACTATTATGGGGTGAAAATGACAGGGTTCTGGATGTATCAGGCGCGTATGTCTTTAAAGAAAAAATACGTAATGCGCAACTGGTAGTATTTAAAGAATGTGGTCATCTTCCAATGATTGAAAAACCTGAAGAATCTGCAACTGTATATAAAAGGTTTTTAAAAGGTCAAAAGGTGGAATTATAGTTTCCTGTAAAGCATATCTTCATAACCCTGAAGCATGGCAAACGTAGCACGATCAAAATACAGCACCACACGGTTGTTTAATGCCAGTGCTTCCTTATAGGCAGTGGTGTCATCATATAATTTATCCAGTACAAAAAGCCACAGGTGCCGTTTCTGTAAAATTAATGCTTTACATGCCTGAGAAACAGGAATTCCCTGTTCAAAGCGCTCGTGTCCAACCCTTCGATAGTAGCGGGCAATTTCTTCTTTGGGATAATCTTTTGCTATCCACTTCGATAACTCGCGGTACAGGTTGTCAGCAAATTCGTAAATGAGCTGTCGGTCTAATTTCCTGAATGCTATGGTATCAGGATTACGCAAAAGATTGTTCATAAACTGTTCAGTAATAATCTGATGGTTTTCCTCAATAAGCTCAACAAACCTGTTAATCAGTGCACTTTTAATTTTCATAGTATTGTATTATGATAATATAGTCTAATATAATGATAAAAAATATTACGATTATCTATATGTAAAGTATTTTTTTACATTACTTCTTTTTTTTGGTTTTGGCTCTATAAGCCTGTGAGTAGATTTTTTCAAATTCCTGTGAATACAATTTTGCTATTTCAGATGATCTGATCATGATGCAATTTTCATCATTTCTTTTCCTGGCATTTTTTGAAAAATTATATGAGCCAGTAATAACCCATTCATCATCAATAATGATTACCTTATGATGCATCGTTTTAGGATTAGCATCATAGAGAACATCAAGCCCTTCAACTTTTAATTTAATGTATTCACTGTTGACATTTTTAATATCCCGTTTTTCAAAAACACCTTTAACAGCAATACACTGCTTGTGTTTAGCAATCATCGCTTCACCTATAGCATCACTGGTAAATGAAAAAGCTAAAAATAAAATGGATTTTTTTGCTTTTTCTATACGCTTTGTAATGATGCGCTCAATATCATCATCTGGTGCAAAATACACATTAATGTCTATATCATTGATTTTGACATAATATTTATTTGATAGAAAAGGGAAAGGGGTATATTCAGTGCGATTGCCAAATACAGCCTGTTCAAACATTTCGTTAAATTCTGCCAGGTATATGGATGCTATCTCTTCATTTTCAATATATATGGCATTATTGTTGTTGTGTTTTGCCTCGCGTTCAGTAATGTTATATGACCCGGTCCACACGGTTTTATTGTCAAAAATAAAGAATTTATTATGCATAAATCCTTTTCGCTCATCCAGTTGCAGAGGTATGTTGGCTGCTTCAAGTTTTGTTTTAACCTTTTCTTTTAATCTGTCTGATTCCAGTACTAACCTGACATCAATACCATTACTCTTAGCCTTACAGAGAGCATCAATAATTAATGGATCAGTGATTTCAAAAAGGGCAGCATAGATAGATGTTTTGGCAGAATGTATTTTCTGTAATAATGCTTTCTGGATAGCAGCTGTCTGTTCTTCTTTTTCTGGCGTGGTAAAGTATACTTCGAAGGGCAACTGAGCATAAACAAACGTATATGCAGCAATCACCAGTAAAAATACAATGGGTAGTTTGGTATAATGCTTCATTGCTGTTTTTCCCAGATCAAGTTTTCATATTCAACAAATCGTAAACTGGCTTCTTTTGTGGGGAAAAGCAATTTAGCCTTTTGTATTAACGTCTGGAATGTTATCAGGTCATTTTTGCTGGCCTGTGTTATGAACTCCTGTATTTTTTCATCATTGTGTGTTATCAGATGAAAATAAAATTCGTATGTTTTTTTCAATTCTTTGAGTTTTTCAACATGCTTCTGAAGTTCTTCTTTGTCTGAATTTTTAATCATTGTAGAAAGAAATGCAATGATATATTGTGCATCTGATTCTGTAATGTCCATATCAAGTATAATTTGTTTTACGCGGACTAAATCAAGATTACGCAGATGAATTCGTGCCAGAAATACAGGATTTTGCGAGAGCAAATTAATATCAACATTATTCATCTGATCAATGGCACGTTTGGTATCATCAATAGTAACAGCAGAAGTTGTATTAACTATCTCCAGACGAGATGAAGGAGATATAGAAGATATAAATGTAATATCGTTGTTACTGAATGTGCTATTGACAATTATAAAATCAGGGACATTGCCCTTTTTTACATAGCTGACAAATGAAGCCGTATCATTAAAAAATTCCGTAATACAGGGTACCATATCAAGGAGGGTATCAGAAGGGAAAAAAAGGTATTGTCGTTTACCTTCACCAGCATTGTAGGAAATAATTAAAGCGTTATTTTGAATTTTTAATAACTGATAGGGGTGATTTTTTGTTAAAGTGTTTGATTCAAGTCCTATGAAAACAATTGTTTTCATTGTATGGAAAGGTTTTGTTTTATTATCATCGGAATAGATAATTTCCCCTTTTGGATTGAAGGCAATATACTGCTTTTTTGCAATGTTTATTTTTAAAGTGTAGCCTTTTGGTGTTTTTTCCTCAACTATGGGTGTTGACATAGTGTGTAAACCTTTAAATAGTAATTATGAAAAGTGGTAAATTTTCATTGAAATTTTATAATTAGTTAGCACATTGTGCTTTTTACATCAATTATTACGATAGTTACAATCTATGTATACAGAAGCAATAATTTAAAGATTAAAATACTGTATACCCATTAAATTGTAATTGATAAAAAATCAAGCAAATGTAAATATTTAATGCAAAAATATAGTATATATAATTTCTTTAATAGAAAGTTTATATTCTAAGGAGAACACAATGAATACAATTAATATACTTTCTCCTGTTCGGTATCCAGGAAAAATTCATGCCGTATCAAGTAGTTTTGAAACACATGAGGCCAAAAATGTTTTACATAATGATGAATCATTCTGGTGTACTGCAAAAAGCCATAATGCTGTCAGTGAATTTATTATTATAGATTATGGTTCGATAGTTGCTGTTAATATTGTCGAAATCTATCCTTCCCCTTCAGGTAAGACAACGTTTCCTTCAGAATTTCGGTTAGAATGTAGCATAGACGGTATTAACTGGGAAGTTATAAAAACAGAGAATAGATTTACACTTGATGAAGATGCTTACAGGCTATTATTGCCCATAACAGTATTTCAGTATTTAAAAGTGTACATAATAAAACCAAAGCGTATTGCAGCAAAATACTTTGCTGAAATTGGAAAGATACAGGCAGGTATTCAGGGTGCTGTTTCAATTACTGCCAGTTCAAGTTCTTCGTATGAACATGATCCCTCCAATCTAATGGAAATTGATAACCAGAAATACTGGGAATCGGAGATCACCAGTAGTGCATCCCGTCAGTGGATTGAAGTGGATTTTGGGATGATATTTCCGATGACCAATATAGGTATTATTGCACCACAAAACCCTGCACTTTTCCCGGAGCAGTTTTCCATAGAAATAACTGAAGATAAAAAAATATGGACAACGCTTGCAGATGTGAAACGGTTTAAAGCCCAACCAAATGGGTCGTATATTTTTGGCGGATATCAGTTTAATGCCCGGTATCTACGCATTAACATTATGACTGTGCAAACCGAAAAACAGAAATATTGTGCACAAATAGCGGGCATTTTTGCCCATGCGGCATTACCAGCTTTGAGGCATTTTCATATTAATGCTGCAGTGCAGTATGCAACAGTTTTTCAACCAGGCATTGTAAAACTGGCAGCTGATGGAGATACTACACCAGGTGCTGTTGTTCAGGCAAGTGATCCACGGTTACGGGATGCCAGCACCATATTTAAAGGGATAGTGCAGCTGGCTGATGATGGATCAAACGAAGAAGGGTTAGTTGTCCAGGCATCGGATTCACGGCTTGCACCTGCAACTGAACTGAAACCCGGTATTGTCCGGCTGGCCTATGACAGGGAAGTAGCCGAGGGTGCGGTAGTACAATCAACAGATTCAAGGATAAAGGAAGCAACAGATACAACGTTTGGTATAGTTAAATTATGCCCTAATGGCCAGTATATAAATAATGCAGTTGTGCGTGGTGATGACAGCAGATTACAAAAAGCTACAACAAAAGACTATGGTATAGTGCGTTTGGCTGAAAACGGTGAGGATAACGAATTCTGTGTGGTACAGGGCAATGACAGGCGCTTGAAGGATGCTACCATTGTTTCAAAGGGAATTGTTGAACTGGCTGAAGATGGCGAAGACGCACCAGGTGTGGTAGTACAGGGCAATGATAAGCGGCTAAAAGAGGCAAGCACGCACAGCAAAGGGATAGTGGAATTGGCAGAGGATGGTGAGGATGCGCCAAACGTGGTGGTACAGGGTAATGATAGAAGGCTAAAAGAGGCAACCACCCACAGCAAAGGGATAGTGGAGCTGGCAGAGGACGGTGAGGATGCGCCAAACGTGGTGGTACAGGGCAATGATAGAAGGCTGAAAGAAGCAAGCACGCATAGCAAAGGTATAGTGGAGTTAGCTGAGGACGGCGAAGATGCAGCAGGCGTGGTAGTGCAGGGAAATGATAGAAGGCTAAAAGAAGCAACCACGCACAGCAAGGGAATCGTAGAGCTGGCAGAGGATGGTGAAGATGCGCCAAACGTAGTGGTACAGGGCAATGATAAGCGGCTAAAAGAGGCAACCACGCACAGCAAAGGGATAGTGGAGTTAGCTGAGGATGGAGAGGATGCAGCCGGCGTAGTGGTACAGGGCAATGATAGAAGGCTAAAGGAGGCAACCACGCACAGCAAAGGGATAGTGGAGTTAGCTGAGGATGGAGAGGATGCAGCCGGCGTAGTGGTACAGGG
>JARYLT010000071.1 GCA_029907515.1 Spirochaetota bacterium
TGAATATAAGAATTAAAAGGAACTGGTTTCCCTAACATTTCTCTTATCTGCCAGTGCCAGTCGGTACAAAAGCAATATCCCCACCCATACCATATACCCAAAAAAAACCATGAAAATCCAGTTACTACCATAGTGAAAAAATGAACTTTTCTGGTTTTTACAGAAATCCAGCCAAACATATTAAATAATGTAATGATAGAGTGAAATACCAGGAAAAATCCATCCAACAATGTATACACAATCTGCATAATGAAGTATCTCACTTATTAGCATAATCTAAATATAATTACCCTGTTCAAATGAAACAATTAATTCCCACATACCATTTTCATTTATATATTTCAAGTATAAAGTTCCTGATATTGATCAGCTATCATGTATTCAATACATAGTGTTATAAGGAGTATTGTATGCTTTTATCAGGCACTATTGTGATTGATATTACACAATTTATTTCAGGTTCCCGATGTACTCAGATACTTGCTGATGTGGATGCTGAAGTTATCAAAGTCGAACCTCCGAAAGGTGACACTCTCCGCCTTATTTTAAATTGATGGCTGGTGCAGAACGCTGTTACTCAGTGTTCAACCGAAATAAATACGGAATAGTTGGGTGTGATATGTGTGAGCATCGTTCAACTAATAAATATATCTGTCAAAACCCTGTGTGCGTATTTCCTTAATAAATTCTTTTTTCCAGTGTTTACCCAAACATTGTTCTGCCAAATACACTACTACCGATTTTCCAGTAACTTTCACACTATCCTGAATCTTACATAGACCCTGTACACAGCTTGGGCAAGATGTAAGCACCACCACATTTTTCTTTTGTACTGCAATTCTGATATTGGTTTCTTTTCGCTCACGCAGTGTATTGGATATATCTGGAGTTGATAATGCAAGCGTTCCGCCTTCACCACAACAGTTGGGAACTGCTATGGGTTTTGTATTAAATAATTTAGAAAATGTCTTTTGATACCCCATGAATTTCATAGGAGTATGGCATGGTTCATGGTAAATCAGGCTATCTCGTATTGATAGTGAGTATAATCCTTCACGAGCTATAAATTCATTGATATCTATAAGTTTTGCGCCCCTGAAAACATCTTCAAGATGATAATCGGATAACATTTCATAACATGTCCCACATGAAATCACAATGTCTTCAATTCCCATGTACGAGAATGTATCGGCCATTCTATGGAAAATAACTCTGTTCTCATTGGTTTTTATTCTGGCCTGGTCTAGTTTGCCATTGGCTTTCATTGGGTAACCGCAACAAAGGTATGTTGGCGGGATGATGACTCTAACACCTGCATTGTAGAGCAGGGCAATAGTTGCCATACTGATTTCAGGGAACATTCGTTCTGAACCACAGCCCGGGAAATATACTACAGTTTTTACAACAGGTTTATTTTTATTTCTGAATACATAAAATGTGTTGCTGCTTTTTAATTTCAGCTCATCACGCAGGGTTTTACTACCTGATTTTGGAAGCCTTCCTTTAAGCATCATTGCTATATATGGAGTAACCGCATTGAGAATATGTGGAACAGGCTTGGCTGCATAAAAGCCTATTCTCTGCATGCTGTATGCCCATTTCAGAAGTATAATTCTGAATATTTTATTAATGTAATATCCCTTCTGCTTCAGGTAAAATAACGTGAATGATGTAACCGGCTTAAATGTAGATTTGTGCCTTTCTTCTAAGATGGAACGGATATTCAATGTAATGTTACCAAAATCGATAGCAACAGGACATGGTTTCTGGCAGTTATGGCATATTGTACAATAATTGGATATCTCACGCAAATTATTGAAATGCTTGAAACTCAGCGATGTTGAGGTCTGTATATCATACAGAACAGCCTCCATGATAAGAGCTGTCGCCAGAATTTTGTTTCGTGGATTATAGAAAACCACTCCATCGGGATAATGTGTATTACATACAGATTTACATTTTCCACAACGGATGCATGTGGCAATTGAGTTGAATACTGTTTCTAAGTCTGTTGCCTTTAAAATGAAGGCCTCACCTTCCAGAAGATTAAACGATGGCGTATAGATGGTTTCTAAGTTAAAATCCCTTGTAAGTTTTAGCGGATTAAACAGATTCTCAGGATCAGCATAGCGGTTGTATTCAGCAAACTTTTCAAGGGTTTCATCATCAATGAATCGTATTTTTGTAAGCCCTATGCCATGTTCACCACTAACCACACCGCCCAGTGCTACTGTCTGGCGCATAACAGTTGCTGCAGTTTCATCAGCATCACGCATCATGAGATAATCATTTGAATGTACGGGAATATTGACATGCACATTACCATCACCTGCGTGCATATGGGTAGCAACAACAATGCGGCGCTTCCCTGTAGCTTCTTTTACCTGCTGTATCTTTTCCAGTATATCATCATAACCGTAAAAAAGCTTTTGTAGCGGTTCATCAACTTCCTTATCAAAGTTCATACTCAGTTCATTATTCTGTATGAGCTGAAAAATTGTATTCAGCCTGAGTGCATATTCTGAATCATACTTGAAATAATCTTTAGCTGGAGTATCAAGATTATTAAGAATATCAGTATAGCGCGACTGCATTGATATAAGCTTGCCAATGGCTGCATGGCAGCGTTCAATACATACATCATCTTCTTCAATTTTGACTCGTTCCTGCAGGTAATCAATAAGTGCGCAAATAATTTGTATATTATTTTCCAGTTCTTTTTTAACATTTAATTTTTCAATAAAATCCGAAAAATCCTGCAACTTTTCCAGAGGTATAACAATGTCCTCATTCAGCTTAAACGCATTGGTATGTTTTGCAATGGCACTTAAATTTTTTCTATCCTGCCAGAATTTTTCCCGTGTTTCTGCATCTTTTGCAATAATCCCTTCAGTGTTAAATTGCTTAACTTTTGCTACCAGATCCTCTGTAGCCTTTTCTAACGTTGCTTCATCATCACTTTCTATATCAACCACGAGAACTGCCTTGGGAATTTCAGTACGAGAAGATTTGTTTTTATACTGAATTGCTTTCACATACTGTTCATCAAAGTGCTCTAATGCTGTTAAAAACACAACCGGGTCATTTTCATAAGTCTTTACTATTTCCACGATAGCTTTTGAAGCATTGATCATGTTATTGCCAAAAAACTCAAAACATACAGAACGGGTATACTTAAACGGCCTGTACAGAACAAACGTGGCATTCACAATAATGCCATCACAGCCTTCTTTCTGCAGTCCTGGCAATCCACCCAGTGCTTTATTAGTAATATCCTTCCCCAGGCCTTTTTTACGGATATCCAGCCCCGATAAGGTTATTGTTTTTAGTAATCTTTTATTTTTTTCTACAGTAAAGATAACCTCGTCACCGGGTAATATCTTCCGGTAGGGATGATCCACCCTGCGTACAGTTATGATATCACCATTGTGATCAATAATATCAAATGAAAGAATATTATCGATGCAGGTACCCCACATAACGCACTTCTTTCCACCTGCGTTTTCTGCAATGTTGCCACCAATAGTGCAAGCCCATGCTGATGTAGGGTCTGTAGCAAATATATAATTCTGATGTTCGCAATATTCCATGACATCTTCGGTTACTGCACCAGCTTCAACCGTAATAGTGGGAACTGTTTTACCATTAATAGTCGTGTTTTCAATTTTCCCAATACGATTTAATTTTTCAGTATTAATTATCATAGTGTTAGGCAAAAGCGGAATTGCCCCACCGGTAAGTCCTGTGCCACCACCACGCGCAATAATAACGAGATCCAGCTTTTTTGCAGCCTTCACCAGTTCCTGTATTTCATGCACTGAATCAGGATACACCACAACAACAGGATACTCCACACGCCAGTCTGTTGCATCAGTTACGTGAGATGCACGATGGAAGGGGCTAAAATGAATATTGCCAGCAGCAGTGAAATGTTTTAATCTATTAAAAATCTTTTCCTGCAGCTTCTTTATTTCTTTCAGCTTTCTAAAAAAAGCTTCATCAAGCTTTTCAATTTTTGCTATAAATTCCAGGACCTGCTGATCACCATTAGCACCTTCTTTTACGGTTGCAAGCCTTCTTTGATGCCGTTTATACAGATGTTTCAGCTTGGCGGGGTTCTCCACAATATCATATTGAATATAGGGATTTCTATCTATGATGAAAATGTCGCCAATATTCTCAAAGAGAAGCTTTGCACTCCTGCCTGTTCGCCGCTTGGCTCTGAGAGTCTGCACCAGATCCCAGGTCTGAGCATCAAAATACTTTAAGATTATCTCCCTATCAGAAAATGATGTATAATTATAGGGTATTTCCCTGTATTTAAAATCTCGTTTAAAAATTTTATCCATTCAGAATCCTATTAAAAAAATTGTTTTAAAAATTTACTCAAGTATAATTATTATACCACAAAGGTTTAAAATAGCAATGTGTTATATCAAGTATTAATACTACAAAATAACGTAATACATTGTACGATAGTTACTGGTCAATATCTTAATTAAAAATTTTTTATGGGAGATAGTTATGAAAGAGGTAGACGCACGAGGGCTTGAATGTCCAAAACCAGTACTTTTAACCAAGGAAACAATAGAAAAGGATAATCCAGATAATCTAACGGTACTGGTAAGCAATGACACCGCGGTGGGCAATGTAACTCGCTTTGCAGAAAATTGTGGGTATTCTGTCACAACGACACAACAGGGCAATTACTTTATCCTCCATTTAAGTAAAGGCACACAAGTACAATCACAACCAGCGTCACAACCCAGAACAATGGAGTCTGTTAATGAAAACATTGTTTTCTTTATTACATCCAACGAATTTGGTCAGGGACACCAGGAACTGGGCCAGCTTTTAATGAAATCATTCATCAACACCATTAATGAGGCCAATATGCTGCCAGCTACCATGATATTCGTTAATTCCGGGATATTCTTAACCACTGAAGGCTCACCGGTACTGCCCGCATTGCAGGAAATTGCACAAAAAGGTGTGCAGATTATTAACTGTGGCACATGCCTTGATTTTTATAAGCGTAAAGATCAATTGAAAGTTGGCTATATATCCAACATGTACACCATCACTGAAACCTTAATGAAAGCTACAAAAGTGATACGTTTCTGATTGTGGATTTATAATAGTGAGATGGTATATGGTATTGCATCAATTGCTAAAACAGGCTTGATTCATTTATGCCTTTGTAGGGAAGCTGCAGATGTTCATATGCCAGACGTGCTACTACCCTGCCGCGGGGGGTTCGTTTCAGCATGCCAATCTGTACCAGGTATGGTTCGTAAAAATCTTCCAGCGTGGTTATCTCTTCACCTATTGAGATAGCAATTGTTTTTATGCCAACAGGACCACCATCATATTTATCGATGATGGTTGTCAGTATCTTTCGGTCCATGTCATCAAGACCTAAAGAATCAATGTGAAGCCTGTCCAAAGCATATCGTGCGATATCAAGGTCAATTGACCCTTTTTTCATAACTATCGCAAAATCAAGTACACGTTTTACAAGCCTGTTAACTATTCGGGGAGTACGGCGAGAACGCCGTGCTATCTCCTGTGCAGCCATATCATCAATAATGCACCCAATAATATTTGCTGTCCGCCTGGCTATCGTTTCTAAATCCTCAATTTCATAATAGTCAAGCCTGAGCGGAATACCAAATCGATCACGAAGTGCTGATGTCAATAAACCTGTACGAGTAGTTGCGCCTATAAGGGTAAAGGGTGCAAGTTGCAGCTTAATACTTTTTGCACCAACACCCTGTCCCACAATGATATCAAGCTCACCATCTTCCATGGCACCATATAATAATTCCTCAATGGTGGGTGAAAGCCTGTGGATCTCATCAATAAACAGGACATCCATTGGCTCCAGATTGGTTAACATTGAAGCCATATCACCAGGTTTTTCAATTGCTGGTGCTGAAGTTGCCTTGATATTGACACCAAGCTCATTTGCAACAATGAAAGCAAGTGTGGTTTTTCCAAGCCCTGGCGGTCCAGCAAGCAGTACATGATCCAGGGGTTTTTTGCGCAGTTTTGCTGACTCAATAAATATACGCAGATTTTCAGTAAGTTGCTTTTGCCCTATGAATTCATTGAGGAATTGAGGGCGTAATTTTTTTTCAAAATCCTCTTCTTCTAAAGATAGCGGAGAAATGAGGCTTTGAGGTGTGTTATTGTTTTTTTCCTTTTTGTTCATACTCTTTTAAAATCTTTATAATATCCTGAGCATCCTTTGCATTGGACAGGGCTTCACGCAAGGCATCATCACTCATAAGTTTTGCTATATTTGCCAGTGTCTTGATATGCTGGGAGATTTTGTCTTTGGGGACAATTAAAAGAATAGCTATATGCACTGGCAAATTATCAATTGAATCAAAGTTTATACCTTTTTTACTCAATGCCAGTATCATCACCACATCATCAACATACGGGCAACTGCAATGAGGTATGGCCACTCCCTTCCCTATGCCGGTACTCATTGATTTTTCACGTTCAAATAACGTTTTTTTTATGGTTTCACGATATTCGGATTTTACAGCTTTATTTTTAATTGCTACATCCAGCATCGATTCAATCAATTCCCATCGATCTTTTACAGGCGGATTAATAAGTATTGTCTTTTTATTTAAATAATCAGTTAAAACCATATATACAATCAACCCCAAAAATAAATCAACCCCTATAATTACAACTAAAATACTACCCGTATAAGAATTTCGTCAAGTGTAATATAATTTTTTTGATATTTACAGTGTATATGGGATCTTTAAATAGTGAGGGAATAATTTTTGTTTTAATGAATATTTTGTATGTATTGTATACTATGGTATACCATCATATAATGGAAAAAAGCTCCTGCCAGAATAAAACCATGAAAAATTTCATGAAAACCAACATATCCATGATGCTTTTGCGGCCACTTTACGATATAGAACAGTGCGCCAATGGTAAACGCAACACCACCCAGAAAAAGATACCACAGGGATACAGTATCCATAATCCTGACAATATCATTGATAACCAGTACAGCCATCCATCCCATGGCCAAATATATTGCAGTATATATAACGCGCGGCGCATTGAAAAAATATATCTTGAAGATAATACCCAATACCACCAGCAACCACTGAGAAATAATAATATACAGAGCGGTTTTATAATCTAAATAGATGTAACATACAGGAGTATACGTTCCCGCAATCATGATGAAGATAGCCATATGGTCCAATCTTCTCCATAGTGAGTCTTCATTTTCCTGTTGCTTCAGCCCATGATACAGGGTGCTGGCAGTAAACAGTATAATGACCGAAATACCATATATAACCGATAGTATCTGTATAAGGGGCTTATTAGTAGTAACAATTAACATTAACAATCCAATAATAGCAGCAACAACCCCTATCATATGTGAATAGAATGATACAAGTTCTGATCTGTTAACTGGCATACTATACCTTTTATATTCATTGATTAAATAGATAGAAACAGTAAATACTTTATTGCCATAAGTGATAGTACCATATACTCACATTTTTTAATGCATTCATGTATTGACAATTGATTTGTTTTTTTGGTTGCAAAAATTTATGTTTTTCATATATAAAAATATACTAATCCATATATTTTTTATTCCATTGAAAGTACATCAATTGTATGAATGCAAAAACCGTCAAAGAAAGCACTATAACAATAGTACAGCAGATGACACATCAGGATGCCAATCTGGCTGGAAATGTCCATGGTGGGACTATCATGAAGCTGATTGACAACACCGGAGGCATTGTTGCTTCCCGGCATGCAGGCTGTCTTGTTGTGACAGCATCAATTGACAGATTGGATTTTCACAGTCCTGTTTATGTTGGGGATCTGTTACGGTTAAAAGCAAGTGTTAACTATGTTGGAACTACCTCGATGGAAGTTGGTGTACGCGTTGAGGCTGAAAATTTTATCACTGGAGAAGTGCGACATACTGCTTCAGCATACCTTACTTTTGTTGCCCTTGATGAACATGGTAAGCCTAAAAATGTTCCCCCGTTACAGCCAGAAACCGAAGATGAAAAACGCCGATATCACGAAGCCGAAATTAGAAGAAAAAAGCGGTTGGGAAATAAATAATGTAAATTTTGTAACAGGAGTTTATGTATGGAATACTGCGTTATTTTTTGTACTGTCCCCAACAAAGAAGTAGGTTTGGAAATAGCCAATACTCTTGTTTCAAAACAATTAGCTGCCTGTGTCAATATTGTTCCAGGTCTTACGTCTATTTATTCATGGAAAGGCGAAATATGCAATGACCAGGAATTACTTCTTATCATCAAAACCAGGGGTAATCTGTATACTAATATTGAAGAAGCAATAAAAAAGATACATCCCTATGAAGTGGCTGAAATTATTTCTTTACCAATTACAAGTGGGTCACATGATTACTTGCAGTGGATAGTGAATGTTACAAAATAAAAAAATTCCGTACTTGTGGTACGGAATTTTATATAGAAACGCATGGTGAGGTCATCACCTATGCGGTCATACACTATTTATATCACAGGCCGTGATTTTTTCAAAAAATTTTATTTATATATTCTAATTATTATATACGGAACAGCCTTCTGGTGTTTGTTTTTGGTTTTTCCTGAAATACTGCCTTCTTTTCCTGCTCCAGTGCATCAATTTTGGCAATTAATACACGAATAAGATGAGTAAGGTATTCTTCCTTCTTCTGTAAATCGCGTATGATTTCACCTTTCGCTGTCTGTATCTCATTACGCAAAGATGCTTCTAACTCGCGTAATTCCCTGATTGTTGTTAAATCTACCATTGTATCATTATTCATCGGTCTCTCCATTGTAGATAAATAATGGTGCCCTTTCCACTATACTGTATATAGCAGTAACTTTACTTTTGCCTTTCCTATAACTACACAGCTTTACATCCAATACTATTGAATATAGCATTCAATTGTAAAAGTTCATTAATATTTTATATACAAATTAGTATTTATTTCATCCTGCAATCTACTCGTATATTGAACTATCGCCCATACCCATTTTTTTAAAAAACTATTTGCGTAATATTAATTCATTTTATACAATGCCTACAGTAAAAATATTCTATAGAGTTATCTCACAGTAAGGGAGGAGCAGCATGAAAATAATAAAATATCTTACCCTTATGCTATTCATATTTTCTTTAAGCTGTGCTTCAGCACCAAAAAACTGTAAAGAGGGTGATTGCAACAATGGAGTTGGCACAACCATTCATGAGAATGGTTCATATAAGGGAAATTTTAAAAACAGTACCCGTGAAGGCCTTGGTGAATATACATTCAACAATGGCGATACCTATCGGGGCAATTATAAAAACAACCTGCGTAATGGCGAAGGTGAATACAAATGGAAAAATGGCGATAGTTATCGAGGCAACTGGGTTGATGGCAAAAGAAATGGTTTTGGTATTTATACCTGGTCTGACGGCACGCGATATGAAGGGGAATGGAAGGATGATGCTCGCCATGGTAAAGGCAAACTTATCCTCAAAGATGGGACCACATTTGATGGCATGTGGGAAAATGATGCGTATATCCGAAAATAATTATAATTATAATTTAAACTTTTTTTAGGAGGTTATATGAATAAAAGGAATGTGCTTATAGTTTGTTGCATTGCACTCCTGATTCCAGCATTTATCTTTGCACAGGGTGTGGTGAAAGTTAAAAAAACCAGTGCAGCACCTAAACAGGGGACTGTTACATTCGATCACCAGATACATAAAAACAAAGGAATTACCGATTGCAAAACATGCCATCATACCGGCAATACTGCAAAAAAATGTGGTGATAGTGGATGCCACTGGGAAACACAGAATAAAGGATATAATGCTATTCACAGCAAATGTTTAGGATGCCACAGGACAAAAGGTGGCAAAGCCCCTACACTATGTACTCAATGCCATAAACGATAACACAATATCTGGGGGATTGTTAAATCCCCCAGACATGTATTCATATGCCTGGATTAATAACCCATCAAAGAATTTTTTTTGAATCTGTTAAGTCATTAAAAAAGCAAAAGCATCCCAATTATGCAACACATCTTCTGGATATACAATTTACCAATCCCCGTTTTACTTCCTCTGCCATGGCAGGACTGCTTGTCCCGAACCTTTTTGATTATATCCCGGGAAAAAGACATATTTTTTTTGGGAATTCTATAAAACACCTGTTACATTCCGACGGTGGTATACCCATCATTCATTACATGTTTTCTACCATTCTCAAGCATTCATCACATGAACCTGACGAATGGCTGTATTATCAAAAAGGTTTTTTCTATGGATATGTTTCACACTGGGTGGTCGATGCACTGTTTCATCCATTTGTGTTTTACTGGTCAGGATTCCCAACATTCAAAGACAACAGGGTCTCACTCTATAGAAACCAGCATCTTCTCTTTGAATATACTATTGACCAGTACATGGCGTATTTTTTTAATTCTGAGCCATATGACTATAATCTGAAGGCAATGCTGCCCGTTAAAGGTTCAGTGCAGTATAAAGCCATCAAGGATTTAATTGCGGGAGCTATCGCCCATACCAATACTTCCCTGAAAATAAATATACCATTGTTTCCCTACACACCGCTGGACACATTTGACATTGCAGTAAAATGTGTGCCGTTTGTGTACATGATTAAAAATAATCGCAGCCCTCAGTTTGTTCGTATTCTGCGCTTTCTAGAAAAAAGGTTCTACAGCGATTTTCTGGTACGATACCCCGATGGGAGGAGAATTAACCGTCATATATTAAATCTTCACCGTGAACGATGGTTTATTCCCACCGGTGAACCGGGATTGCATTATGAATCAGTGGATGACTTGTTTAGAATTGCAAGGGACAAAACCGTGTTCATATGGAAACAGCTTGAAGAACTGTTTAGTAAGCAAGAACATATTACCGTACAACAATTAAATACAGTGCTGGAATATTCCAATGCCTATACTGGCAAAAAAGGATTTTCAATAGACAAAATGACTTTGCAGAACCCCATCAGGTTACGCAATTAACGGTTATTTTAGATTTTTTATAGTTGTTTCAAAATGAAGTTTTGCAATCTTCTTTATATCTTCAAGCGGGATTTGTTTTATAAGAGATGGCTTTTCAATATATTCACTATTAGCAGTATACAGTGATAAAAATTTAATGAAATTTGTAGCAGCAATGCGATGGGGGTTAATAGTGTTGTAATCCAGGTAGCTGTAAAGTATTGCCAGGCCCAGATACGTATTATAATAAATGGTACTGCTTAATGCAAGCTCCTCGCCCGTTACCTGATCAAAAAAATAATAGTAATTATTCAATATTTTATGTGTCAACTCATGTATCTCAAACATTCTCCAGATTTCATCAAAAATAGTTTCCTTGCTGGCAAAAGCTTTTTTTATGCAAAACTTTATATCTTCAGTAACATGTGCTCCAACAAAAAACATATTCTCGCAGGATTTCCCTTCAATTATTCTTTTTGATATGATGTAATCATTATACACTTCATCAGGGTTTATGTATATCATGTCAAAATAGAAGGTTGAATTGCTGGTTGAAAATTCATCATAATAAATTAAAGGCTGAATATTAAATATTTTTTCCTTAACATTAAAAAGAGGGTGATTAATGGTTACCGGCTTTCTTTTTCCAAATATGCAATAGTCAAGAAGGTATCTGGATCCATTGCCATCCCTGGTTTTTGAAAAGCGCAAAATTATATTTCGATTTTCCAATTTCTGTGTCAGTTGTTCTAATTCAGTATCTGTTATTTTATCCGGCTCTTTATAAACCTGTAGAATCTGCTGTGCCAGACCTTTTAAGGGTGCATCCTGAAGTGTTCTGATATACGCATCATACTGCATAACATTAAAACCTTGTGTCTGCATTAGCCTTACAGGGATACTGTCAGCCTGTATTAAATTTACAAAATGCGGGTTTTCATTAAATAGTAATACTATATAAGCATACAACTTCCCGTTAGTGGTTCTAATATTCATCAAGTTTGGACGGACGCTGGCAAGGTTTACTTCATAACCCAAAATGCTCAACGGCCACAAAAGCAATAAGAGCAACAACAATCCTTTCTTTTTTACTGTAAAACTACCCATATTGTATATTCCTTATTTTAAATCAATGTAGCTTTGTTATCGTTTTTGTACAAAAAATAATTATCATTAAGCAATATAATAAAAAAATCTTTTCCTACCAAATATTATTGAAAAATTTTATAGTTATTATTTTGTAGTAATAGTTATATATTATTTTTTAACAAATTAACCAGTTACAATTAATGGGCGATAGTTCTTAGAATAAACCTTACCGTATAAGAGGTTATCATGAAATTACTTGCACAGGGAACAATTAATGATTATTGCCAGGTCATAGGGCATATTGGCTATCCGGCATATATTGTTAAGGGGCATCACAAGATTATGATGATCGATGCAGGCATTAATCTTTTAGCACCAAAATATTACACTGACCTGTCAACCATTCTTGGTGATCCGCACAAGCTCAATTATGCAGCAATTACCCATTCCCATTACGACCATCTGGGAGCTATTCCATACCTTTTAAAAAAAATTCCCGGATTAACCATAGTAGGTGCTGAACGCATTCAACAACTACTTGCAAAGCAGTCGGTTATTGATTTTATGACTCACTTAAGCAACATACAGAGACCATTATTTGCAGATATAACCGGTCAGGAGGATGTTTCACTTTACAGTTTTAATATAACCTTACCTGTAAAAGATGGTGATACTATAGATCTTGGAGGGCTAACTTGCATCGTGTATGAAGTCCCCGGCCATACTCGTGATTCTTTGGCGTATTATTTCCCCCAAATCAAAATGTTATGTCCTGGTGAGGCTGTGGGTGTTCCTCAGGGAATGGATGAGCAGGATGTTCAGGTAGAATTTTTATCTTCATATGAAGAGTATTTTTCTTCCCTGGAAAAAATGGCTTCCCTTGAAGTAAAGATTCTTTGTATGGCTCATGGTTTTGTATATACCGATGATGATGTAGCATCATTTTTTAGGGCATCACTTAAAGCAACCGCGCAATACAAAAATTTACTATTAGAATACCTTGACAAAGTTAATGGAGATATTGCACAGGCAATTGAGTTAATAACTAAGGAAGAATATGACAAAAAAGGAACAATCCATCAAGAAAGGAATGCTTATATATCAAACCTCAGTGCGCAGGTAAAATTAGTTGCTAAAGATTATCAGTACATCAAGGGGTAGCCAGTGAAATAACAAACCACATGAACATAACAACAATAATGATACCCCATAGTGCCACAAGGCTCATAGCAAGACCGGGATGATTATACACCCATCTGAAAAGAGATGTTTCTTTATATTGAATAATGAGTGTAAAAACCTTATCAAAAAGAGTAGACTTTTTCTTTGATTTTTTCTTTCTATTTTCAGTTGTAGCCATTGTTCCCTCGCAATAACATAAGCCTACCAGCCGTTATAAAGATAGCATATATGAACATTTTAATAAATGTCAACTAATAAAATCTATAATATATAAACCTATTTTTTCTGGCTATAATAATTTCGGATATATTCATCAATATACCCTTGAGGGTCTTCAACTGCAGCTTTTGTAATAGTAAATCTTTCAAGGTTCATTAATTTAATCCCATAAGGATAATCATGGAATAAATCATCACAATACTGTTTTATACTCATCCCTGCTGCACGGGCCTTTTCCTGTATAATCTGTAATGCTTCATCCTCAAATTCCATGACTATGCCATGCTTTATTAAAAATTCCTTCTGGAATTTACGAATGTTATCACTCAACAGTATTCGTTTTAATACTTCTTCAGGATGTTCAACCACTTCCCTGTCAACAGTAAGCTTTTTTATATCAGTTGATGGAAGTGTTTTTTCAAATTTAATCAGCGTTTTTTCAAATACACTCAACAGGCCACGGGCTCCTGTACGCTCTTTATAAGCTTTTGATGCCAGCATACGTAATGCTTCATCGGTAAATTCAAGATCTATACCATAAGCCCTGAAATCCAGCTTTTTCCCCAGTACAACTGTACTGTATTTGTTCTTCAAAATCTTATACAAACCTTCCTCGTCTAAATCATTCAGCACAACTGTAACAGGCAAACGCCCTACAAATTCTGATTCAAAACCATATTCAATAAGGTCCTCGGTTTTTACCATTTTAAGCACACTTTGCCTGTCTTCGCGCCTCACCTGTGATTTATCAAAGCCAATGGCTTGTTTATTTAAGCGTTTATTAATGATATCCTCCAGGCCGCCAAATGCACCGGAAACAATAAACAGTATATTCTTGGTATTAATCTTCTTACGTGTTACCTTTCCTGTGCGCTGCGCCTCCATCGCAGCTTCAACCTGTGAAGCCAAATCGTGGGGTGTTTTAAGGTCAACATCTGCTTCTTCCATAAGTTTTAAAAGGTTGCGCTGAACTCCCGCACGAGATACATCTGGTCCATATACATTGCCACTTGAAGCTATTTTATCAATCTCATCTAAGTAGATGATGCCATATTCTGCTTTAGCTATATCACCATCAGCTTCGTGAACTAACTCACGTACCAGATCCTCAACATCACCACCAACATACCCCGTTTCACTGAATTTTGTTGCATCGGCCTTTACAAACGGAACTCCAATCTTTTTTGCTATCAATTTAATAATATATGTTTTCCCCACACCAGTGGGACCAATAAGTAGCATATTACTTTTAATATTGCCAACTATCTTCTCATCTTCAGGTAATTCCTGTTCTAAGTGCATTCGGTTAAAATGGGTGCATATTTTTGTAGCAATAATCTCAATTGCCTCTTCCTGACCAACAATGTATTTATTTAGATAGCTTTCCAGTTCCTCAGGTTTTAACTGAAAATTAATATCACCTCGTCTGGACCTTATGCCAGCCTTACCACCAACAGGCTCAGCTTCAGGCGATACTTTATGCAATTCCTCATCTATATCCAGTATATCTTTAATATTCTTTATGTTTTCAGGCATCTGATTTGGCATTGGTTTACCTCGTTTACAGCATAGGATTTTTGTTACTTCAATTATAGCATGAAATTAGCCTTCATTATATTAATATAACAAAAAAATCTATAAATGTGGTAATTATTTTGCTTATAGCATTATAAAGAATGTTTATGCCTTATAATAAACATTCTTTTATGACGTAATGTCGCTTTCAATTCACATATTTTGTGCAGTGCTATATATAACCATCATTTATGATATATTTTCAAAACAATTAGAAATATTGAATATATATTTAAAAAACAAAAGATTGAGTATATAATTAATTTACTACAATATAATCAAGAACTGCAATTATTGGGGAATAAAAGGAATTTTTAAAACAAGAAACATTCTCACCAATCAAGAAAATACTAACTATAGTACACAGTGAATGCAGCTATACACAGATTATAAAAAATCCCTCCTGGAGAAGCGACTCATAAATATTATTTCCAGAGATGGGAAGCTGATCACTTATACAATATTTCACCCTTATCCTATGTATGAAATCACGAACACTCATATTCAACATTTTAAGTATATCCAATTATATTTTAGCCAACGGAGGAACTCAAGAAATCTTATACTGTTTATGCACAAGCATATTTAATTATATATACATTCGCTGGAGAAAAAACTTAAAATACTCATACTCAACATGTACAAGCATATCTAATTATTGTATATATATTCACCGAAGGAGGGACTCACAAACACTCATACTGGATAGACGCAAGCTTATCTAATTATATATACATTTGCTGAAGTAAGAATTATAAATACTCATACTCAATATGTATAAGCATATCTAATTATTGTATATATATTCACCGAAGGAGGGACTCATAAACACTCATATTGGATATGCACTAGCATATCCAATTATATATACATACATTTGCCGAAGGAGGGACTCGAACCCTCATGGAGTTGCCCCCGGCGGATTTTGAGTCCGCTGCGTCTACCAATTCCACCACTTCGGCAAAACAATTAGTCTATTCTGGTTGTGGTATTTCTTCCACTTCAATATATTTGGCTTTAGCTCGGGCAACTATTTTTCCCATTTCGTTTTCAATTTCAGCCCTATTCTCAATGACACGCTTATTCTTTTTTACAAACCAGCCCCTGATATACAGATTTTCCTCAATGAAAGCTGGCTGCAAATAACGAATGGTTATTTCCCCTGTTAAGGCAATATATTCCATGTACTTATTTACGGTCATCATAGTTTCATCTAAAATACTAGCTATGATGCCGGCATGGATTATATTTGGAGGCCCTTCTAATGTTTGATCTGCTTTAAACTCACCATATGCTGTTTTTGTGTCGGGATCAAACTTAAGGTGAAGTTTTAATCCTCTTTCATTAGATTTTCCGCAACCAAAGCATGTTTTGTCTTCAAATTCAATCATAGTGGCATATTTTTAAAATCAATGCATAATTGTCAAGAACTTTTTACGTTATTGAGCATTTGCTCAGAAATAGATTATTTACCCTTTTTCAATCATTTACTTTCATTCTTTATTTTTTCCATCAATAAATCAATTTCATCCTGATCAAGCCACTCATCTACATGTTCCGGCATTGCATCTGTAGTCATCATATACATTTCTAAAGCCATAACCAGCTCTTCTTTAGTTAAAACTCCCATGGTTACAAGAATTTCACCAATAAGCCTCTCAGGATTATCTCGCTGTAGTTCCAGAGCCTCCTGCAATTGCTCCTCAGAAATGATACCATTTTCAACCAGGAAAGCTCCAACCTTTTTATCATGCATATTTTTCATGTATAATTCGCTTCGTATTATTTTCCTTAATATTAATATTAAAAATTTAATAAGTCAAGCCAAAAATTATTTGTTAAGAACTATCGCCCATATAAAAAAGTATTTACAAACAATTCATAACGCTATACTTTAGCTATTGTTACTTTTGCTATGAAATCAATGAAAATCTACATAGTGTGGTTACTGTTACCATGTGCCTTTTTGGCAGCACGAAAAAACGCTTCATTTGTTGGTGTTGCTGTCTGTAAAAAGTGTCATGAATCAGAGGCTATTGGTAATCAGTATAAATCCTGGCAGCAATCCCCTCATGCAAAAGCATATTTACTGCTTAAACAGGAAAAAGCACTATCGCTTGCAAAAGAATTATCTATTGAAAATCCTTCCGACAATGAAAAGTGCCTTGCATGTCACACTACAGGCTTAGGTAAAAACCCTGCTCTGTGGGAAGATGGTGTTGGATGTGAGTCATGCCATGGTCCAGGCAGTATGTACAATAGTTATGAAAACCATGTGGCTCTGGGCAACAGGGAAGTTGCATATAAAAAGGCCCTTTCATTTGGGATGTATCCAATCCTGGGAACAGATGGCATAAAAGCCAGGGAAAAAGTATGCAGAAGCTGCCACAATGAAA
Source organism: Spirochaetota bacterium (assembly GCA_029907515.1). Classification (GTDB taxonomy): domain Bacteria; phylum Spirochaetota; class UBA4802; order UBA4802; family UB4802; genus UBA4802. Next base: position 17,516 of record JARYLT010000071.1, read on the forward strand.
AACGGCCATGCTTCCCCAAAGACCCTGCAGAGCAACAGCATCAATACCTTCCCCTACAACTGATTGCTGACTTTGCATTTCCCCACAGGCTCCGCCGTTAATTATTCATTGTCACTAAGCCAGCTGAAACCTGCTGCTTTTGCCAGTATAGTATGCATACGTTCTGTGTTATCCCTGAATAATTCTATTGCTTCAGTATGTGTTATGGCAGGCAGTGCAAAAATTTCCATACCAGTTTCAAGATACAGCTGACGCAAGCTACCTTTATAAGCTGTTGTACTGCGTTGCATGTCTGATGTTTCATATAATGAATACAGTAGCGAATGTAATTGTTGTCGAAACATAAGCTGCACCAGAAGTGCATACACCTCTTCCAGAGTATAGATAACTTTAGCTATACGGTGTAATTTAATGATGTCATGAATGAAAATATCACTTTCTTCACTCTTGTACAATACCAGTGCATTTTTCTTTGGAAGCTTTCCGGCTACATACTTTGTAGCAATTTCATGAGTGCTAACCTGTGAACAATTAATGCACACCATGTCCATGACATTATGAATGTCACAGCATGCTTCAAGTGAATCCACTACTATAGCCTTATAGCCAAATGCCTGTATAACTGTTGATAAGCCGTACGTATTGAATACATTATTATCAATTAGGGCGATAGTTCCTGTAATGGTAGGAGTGTACTGTTTAAAAAATAATGGAATATAGTGATACTGTGATGGCCTGAACACCGCTGTTATTCCATAGCGTATAAGTGTTTTATTTAAAGATTGAATTTCAGAACAGATACCTATACAGGGAAGATTGGCAGTAACAATTTCTTTAATAAGCGATTCATACTGCACGGCCATACCACTGCTGTTAAAATCAATAATACAGGCAATATCACGATTTTGTTTTAATACATTTATACTGAAGTCTTCTGATGTGCATTCTGCTGTAACAGAATGTTTTGCAAGCTCACTCTGTTGTGCGGTATTATTGCTTACCAGTACAAATGAGTGCATTTTACTTATACTATCTCCAGCGCTTCTACACGGTGTTTCAGAATATCACTCATGGAAAGCACTGTATCAGCACTTTCGGTTATCTTCAATGCTCCGGATGCATTTGCCTGAGTTAGTTCATTAATGCCAGCAACTGATTTCACAATTTCACCTGATGCATTTTTTTGTTCTTCGGCAGCATTACGTATTTCCTCAGACCTCACCTTGACCTGGCCTGACTCTTTGGCTACTATTGCATTTACCTCCAATTGCTGCTTCATATAATCAGCCAGCACCTTTACCATGGCATTTATTTCATTTACCCCTTTGATAATACCACTTATAGTATCTACTGTCTGCTGCACACTTGTCATGCCTTTCTGTATTTCTTTGTCATTGGCACTAATTAATGATTCAATATCCTTTACGCTGACTGATGTCCTGTCAGCTAACTTTGATATTTCATCTGCCACTACGGCAAAACCCCTGCCTGCATCGCCCGCACGTGCTGCTTCAATGGCAGCATTCAAA
>JARYLT010000072.1 GCA_029907515.1 Spirochaetota bacterium
CATTCATTTAAATGGATAATCATCCATTAAATTTAAAAACCTGACCTGTACTAAATTTTTAATCTCTTCTTTAACAGTAAAAGTTTTCTTGTCTTTATCAAAATAAAAATAACGCTTTAATAAAGGATCTTCAATGTTACCTCTAATTTTTGAATAGTGGTATACTCCTTCCAGAGCAAACGTAATAACATTTAATGATATATCAGTTGCCAGTATCTTTATATCATATGTATTGACTGCCCTGTCTAAAGCTTCATAACAAACAATTGCCATACTATAAGCCTCTTCACCGGTTGAACATCCTGCACTCCACAATCGCATATACGGTTCGTTTTGATAGTTATTTTTAACATATTCCTGAACAAATTTAAAGTGATAGTCCTCCCTGAAAAAATACGTATAATTAGTTGTAAGCAAATTTATAAACTGTGTCCTGAGTTTTCCACCCTTATCATTGATTAATGCTTCATATAAACTTTCATAATCCTTGAATTCTTTATCAGGGCCAACTATTTTACATAGCCTGTATTCAACAAGGTATTTTTTATAATCTTTTAATGATATTCCTGCAAGTTCGTAAAACAAATTTACAAATTTTTTAAACAACTCATCGGAAAGATGTACATCTACTATTTTCATAGGTATTCAGAACAATATTACATCGCCCTGTTGGTGTTCTTCTTCTTCCAGTTCTTTATTAAGATATTTTTTATATAGCTGTTTTAAAAATTCGCGTTCATCGGCAGTAGTGATAAGACCTTCAATTAATTTAAATGAATCAATCCTATATTGACAATCAAATCCCTGGCATACTTTATGGTCACGAATTAATAGCTGAATGACATTGTTTACTTTTTCCAGCATATGTTTATGAAACATATCACGATGGCTTATTTCTTCTTTTATAATGACCAATTTCTGAATATCCTCAAACTGTTGAAATATATTGTCTTTTACATTTCCATCTTGCTTCATCAGCATTTTGGTGATACTGTCAATTAATTTAGTGAACTAATTAATGCTTTCAATGTTATTTTCGTATTCTTTGATCATTTTTTCTGAAATATTAATAAAACTTTGTAACTGTGCAACTGCTTCCTGTTCTTCTTTCTTTTTTTCTTCTATGATATTCAAGTTTTGTTCTATTGTTTTTTTCATTGGTTCAAAAAATCTAATAGTTTGTTCGGAAAAATCATGTAATTCCCTTGCAATAACACTGAATACAGTATTGCCAGTTAATTTATTTGCTTCAATACTCATATTAAGCGATAATATATTAATCTTGTCTGTAATTTCTTCTACCTGTGCCATTATTTCTTTAATAAACTGGAATGTCTGGCTAACCGTGGAAAGATATTGTGCAAACGATTCCTGTGTATTTCGCATTCGTGCATAAAAACCCATCATTTCTTTATGCTGAAAAGCTCGTTTATCTTTAAAACCCTTTAGTATTTCAAGTATATACTCAATATGCTCAATACTTTCAGATTGAAATCTCTGAATGGACTGAATGGATTTTTTAACTAATTCAAATGAAGAATCAAATCGGCTATCAATAAACTGCACCCACTCATCAATTAAATCAAGTGGTAGATGGACAGGGCATAATGTATCTAAATGCATATACAGAGAATGTATTTTTTTGCGATAACTCTGAATAATTAATACAAGTTCTTTCAATATTGCTATATACCCATTACTGATGGTATCATAGTGGGGGAAAAAAATATTGGTGGGTGTTTGTGCACTTTGTAATGTCATAGTATCATGTATTGATGAATACTGCTCTTTTATACTTAAAGCATATTGTTCAACATTTTCAATGCCATACGTTGCAGCATGAGTAGCAATTTCATCAGTAGCTTCTACTACCTGTTGTAGTTGTTCCACAAGTTGTTTATTGGTTGTATACACCATAGAAGCCACATCATGCATTATACTATCTTTTATCTTGTTATGAAGATAAAAACTGGAAAAAGTCATAATGCCAATAATACCATTAACAACAACTGCAACATACACATACATAAGTATTGTCATTCCGCTTAAAATATAAGTCCCCAGTACTAAAAACATAATTACAATAAGTATAAGAATAGTATACCTCAGGATCCTGTCCATTTTTTGTAGTGTATGTCCTGGTATATTCATATTACATGCCAGCCTGTTATAATGATATCAATACATGACACAAAATAATAATACATACTCTCTATTGGATACAATGCAGCACTGAAATTTAAGGCTGCATTGTATCCTTATTTTTATTATTAAAAGTCTTTAAAATCATCCAATGGGATTTTTTCCTCAGGCTTTATAACTTCAACATCTTTATCTTTCTGACCTTCTTTTTTGATTGAAGATTTCATTGCATCTACAGCCTTGTGAACACTATGTGCTTTTTTTGCAATATCTTTTGTTTCTAAACTACTACCCTGAGATTTAGAAGATTCATTTTTCACTGCTTTTTCACCCATTACTACAGTATTAAGATCCATAACAGCCTCACGTTGCCCTTCAACCTGACTCAACATTTCTTCACTGCTGGAAGCTGTTTCTTCAGATGAAGCAGCAAGCTGCTGTACAATTGTATTGACCTGTGAAATGGCCTTGGTAACCTGATTTGAACCTTTTGCCTGCTCTTTTGATGCACGAGTTATTTCATCAAGTAGCACATTTACTTTTTCAGCCCTGGCAACTACATCATTAAAACTATTAACAACTATTTCAGTTTTACTTGCACCCTTTTCAATGTCCTGATTTATCATGTCAATTAAATCTGAAGTTTCCCGTGCCGAATCAGCACTCTTTTGAGCCAGTGACTTAACCTGCTCGGCAACGACTGCAAAACCTCTGCCAACATCACCTGCACGTGCTGCTTCAACTGCTGCATTTAATGCTAAAATATTTGTCTGGAAAGCTATGTCATCAATTGCTTTATTAATTTTAATTATTTTCTTTGAGCTTTCACCAATTGTATTCATGATTTTTTGCAACTCAGACGAATGATCCTGTGCTTCCCTTGCTGTGTGCATGGTTTCTTTCATTAAAATTTCTGCTTCATTGACATTCTTGGTGTTGGCTTCGATGATAGATTGTAATTCTTCCATGCTACTGGTTATTTCTTCTACAGAACTGGCAAGCTCACTGGCACCGCTGGATAATTCCTGACTGGCTGAAGCCACCTGATTGGCAGCTTTCTCCAGATTATCAGATGATACACTAAGGTTACTGGATGTTTGCAAAATTGGTTTTGTAATCGTATTAGCCAGTATAAACCCTAATAATATTGATAAACAAAAAGATATTAAAATTATAACTATCATTACAATATTTACGGTTTGTGCAGTAGAAATGGCCTTATCTACCATCTGTTTCCCATAGTAATCTTTAACATAATCCAGTACTTTCTGCAATGAATCCATAGCATCATCATATGCTTTTCGGTTATCACCTGACATAACTTCAACTGTAAGCTGTTCACAGATGTATTCTCTCTGCATTTGATTCTGTATAGCTAAAAGTTTTTTAAGATTTTCAATTATCTTATTATTAAATTTTTTTGATATATCAAGTTTGGTTAAAAAATCTTTGTATAACTTATCTTCTTCACTGGTACGCTCTATTTTATCATAATCCTCTAAGGCCTTTGTATAATTGGCTCTAGCAGTCTCCACTCTATCAAATTGCTTTTGTAAATCTTCTCGTGTTATATATGGATTGATTGCAGTGCGTATAGCAGCTTTTATTTCCAACTGGCCAACCTTAGTAATTTCAAGATCAAGAATTGATGGTATGCTTTCCTTTCCTAAAACATTTAAATCAGCTGATAAACTATTTATCTGTATTAAACTTAACACACCAACAATAACAATCAAAAGTGCTATAATTAAAAAAGCTGATATTAGTTTTAACTTTAAATTCATGTTTTTTAGTAATTCCGACATACAATGCCTCCTTTATACTGTATAAAAATTATTTTTTACATTTACTCATTAAACATTGGTTTCTATCTTTTCAGCAATCTCAACTACATCTTCTGTAGCCAGTATGCTGTCGAAATTTAAAATCATTACCATGGTATCCTGTAGCTGAATAATACCCTGTAAATACTTGCTTTTAAACTTAAACCCTACTTCAGGCGTTTTTTCTATCTTATCTTCAGCTATCTCAACCACATCCTGCACAGCATCAACCACCAGGCCAACATGATATACATCCTTTGCTGTGACTATATCAACAATGATAAATATGGTGCGTTCAGTATATTCTTTTGCTTGCAGTCCAAATTTTAGGCGCATATCAATGATGGGTATTATCCTGCCCCGCAAATTAATAACACCTTTTAAAAATTCTGATGCTTCATGCAGGCTTGTTATAGGCACATAGCTTATTACTTCCTGCACCTTTGCTATGGGAATTGCATAGCGCTCTTTTTCCAATGTAAATATTAAATATTTATTAGCGGATCCATCCATGGTTACCTCCTTACACTTATTTTGTTACATACATCTCCACTACTTTTATAAACTTTTCAGCTTCAAACGGCTTTACAATCCATCCTGTTGCACCATATTCCTTTGCAGTTATAATTTTACTTTTATCCGTTTCAGTTGTTAACATTATAATTGGTGTTGTATTATCAAACTTACGCACTTCCTTCACCAGGGATATCCCATCCATCTTTGGCATATTTACATCAAATATGCATAATGCTATATTCCCCTGGTTTTGCTTTATTACCTGTAAACCTTCCTGGCCATCCTTAGCCCGTAGAATATCTTCATAACCATACATCTTTAACGCCTGTGATACTATATCCAGAATTACATCTGAGTCATCTACCAGGACTATTTTCTTCATTGTTGTATCCCTCCTACGGAAAAGAGTACTTTATGATAGTCAATATGTACTTTAACTACAATTTATAATCATATTTTAAATTTATACATTTTGCCATAATAATGTTTAACCATATCCAGTGTGTATGGCAATGCTCCAACGGCGTTATTTTAAATACTACTTAACCGCATCAATAAACCCCTGTAAATCCACCACAAAGCCTATGCTGCCATCGCCAAAGATTGTCCCTCCAGAAAAGTAATCATATTCATTTAGCATGGTTCCTAAACTCTTAACAACTATCTCCTGTTTTCCTAAAATAGAATCAACCACCACGCAATATTTTGCCTGATCAAAAGCAAATATAAGCGATAGTAACCGGTCATCATCCCTTTCTTTATAATCTTCCTTAAAGATTTCATGGGCAAATATAACCGGTATATGCATTTCGCGGTGATACAGGATTGATTCTCTTGCATTTTCCTGTCGTTGCAGAATGTTTTTGTTGAAAACCAGGATTTCTTCTATTGAATTAAATGGAAAGACGTATTTATTGTTTCCAACTATTGTTACAAATCCTTCTATAATAGCCAGGGTAAGGGGCAGTTTGATGATAAACCTGGTATATTTTCCTGGTTCTGAATGTATCTCCACTCGCCCATGTATTTGTTCCAAGCTCTTTTTTACCACATCAAGGCCAACCCCTCGCCCGGACACTGCCGTAACATTGTCACTTGTTGAAAATCCAGGTAAAAACATAAAGTTATAAATATCTTTTTCAGTAAGTTTTGTAACATCCTCTTTCTTTACAAGCTGCATTGCTATGGCTTTATCCAGTACCTTATGTATATCTATGCCTCTGCCATCATCCGTTATCACTATCTCTATGCCACTGCCTTTATGTTCTGCTGATAATACTATTCTTCCCACTTTATCTTTCCCTGCTTTAACCCTTTCTTCAGGTGATTCAATACCATGATCAATAGCATTACGGATAATATGCATCAGTGGATCATAGATGGTTTCAATAACGTTACGGTCTAATTCAGTTTCTTCCCCATGTACTTCAATAAATACGGTTTTATGTAATTCCTGTGCCGTATTGCGGGCTACCACCCGTAATTTATTAAATATTTCTTCTATGGGCACCATACCCATTGATAGCACAAGGTCTTTGATTGCTGATGTAATCATATCGGCCTGGCTCAATGTCCTTTCGGAAATACTTAAACTCCCACGATTTTTCTCAATCTCCTGCTTTAGCATAGACTGGTTTATGACAAGTTCGCCAACATAGTCTATGAGGCTGTTGAGTTTTTCATTTGATACCTTTACATAGCCAATTTTTTTTATTTTTGTTTTCAACTTCTGCTGTTTTTGTAATGCTGCCAGTAAATCATCATGTTCAACAAGCCTTTCCTCGGTTACTATCTCCCCAAATTTTTTATCTGTTTCTTTTTGTTTTTCAAGTACCGTTTGCAACTGTACCGGTGTTAGCTTGCCTTCCTCCTGCAATATTTCACCTATCTTTTTGTACTGATATTCCTGTAAAATCTTTTTAAGCAGGGCAATGTATGGAAAAACATTAACGGTGGTAAATGATTTTTTTATTTCTTCAGCCTTAAAGTCATAGCTTTGCATAATGTCTAAAACTGTTCGCAATGTTTCAATGCCATAAAAAATAACATCAACCAGTTCACGGGTTAATATCATTTTACCATCGCGAATGGTTGCAAAAATATCTTCCATTGCATGACTGATTTCTTCAATATTCTTAACACCTAAAAATGATGCGGATCCTTTTATAGTATGGAAATTACGAAATACTGTATTAATGAGCTCTTTGTTTGTAGAGTCATGCTCCAATTCAAGCAACACGAACTGGGCACTGTCTAAATGCTCAGTTGCTTCACTGAAAAATTGTTGTAGTAATTTATAATCATCCACTAAATGGGAAAAATCTTCCAATGTATATCCTTTTGCCTCTTCTTTTTGTTGCTCTTGTGGCTTGGGCAATGTCGTTAAATCTTTATTATTCTTTTCTACAATTGACTGCAGCTTATTAACCTGCCGTTTGATTTGTTTCAAAGCTTTCTTTTTATCTTCCTCATTAGCTTGCTGATACTCCTCAACGCCTGTAATAATTTTTTTAACTAACTCAACACATTGCGTTTGTATGGAGGGAATACGGGCACATATCTGTATATATGCAGGCACACTGCCAAGAACCTCATGCAGTGGATCCCCTGCAAACTGTTGTATTATATTCTGGCACTCATCTTTTATTTCGGACAGTGCCAGCGCATCGCCTTCTTCAAAATTATCCATCAGTTTTTTTATATTGTCTTTAAGTAACATATTGCATGTTCCCCCTCCCTTTGAAATTCATACAATCTTTTTAAAAATTGAATGTTCCCTCTATGGCTCATTACAATGTAACCTATAAAAATAATTAATTATTATATGATATAATAAAATGCATCCAGTAACTCAGGATCAAATTTTTCCCTTTCATTATACATAATGGCCAAAGCTTCCTGTTTGGAATGCCCCATACGGTGTGGCCTGTCCGAAGTAATGGCATCATATACATCTGCAATTTTTATGATACGGGCAATCATTGGTATTTCCTTCCCTTTTAAGCCTTCTGGATATCCACTACCATCATACGATTCATGGTGATACAACACAGCATCCTTTATGACCTGATCAAAGGCTAAGTTTTTTACGGCATTGTATCCTGCCACAGTATGTTGCTGTATATATTTCAAATCATCTTCATCAAAATTTTCCTTATCTAATATTAATTTGTCATATATTATAAGCCTTCCTATATCATGAAGCCATGCCGAATATTTAATATATTCGATGTCAATATTCGTGTGAATTTTCTTTGCCAGTGAACAGGCCAAATAAGCCACTTTCATTGAATGTCCCAATAAATATGGCTCTTTAACTTCAATACAATGGATCATGAGTTTGATTATATCATGAATAAGCAGGTTGGTTTTATTAATTAGTTTATGTTGTTTTTCAATTTCCCTATTCAATTCAACAATGTGCTTACATAAAGCTTCATATGATGGTATTTCATCATTATTACTATCATGTGACCTGCTTTGCTCAGCTCTACTATACATATTCAATTCTTCATACTCAGCACTAATCTTTTGCATCAGTTTTTTTTTTATAATTTCATCAATGCCTGTATGGTAATAGTTATGTATTTCTTCAAGAATTTCACATATCATACGTATACAGCTTTTACGTACAATTTCATTGGGAATTTCAATTGCAATGTCAATCAACGGAGGAATTTCCTTAATTATTGGATTGAGATATGTATTTTTATTTTTGTTTAAATAATTGATAAACGTTAAAAAGTCACTTTTAGCTTTATACAACGGTTCAGTATCATTACCATCGTATTTTGCTAATAATATTATGATATTGTTTACAAAATCTTCTTCATTTTGCACAATATAACCTCATAAATATTATCAGTATTGCGCCATTATAATTTGCATATCTACTTAAAGCAAGCATTATTCTATACCGACTGGATTTTTTTATTTTTATTTTAAGTCCAATTGGACTAATGATTTTGAAGAATTTATTTTGTGCACAGCACGTGACATTGAAAACATTACTGCAACCCTAACACAGAAAGGTGAATTTGTTGTGGCAGTGTATAATGCTAAAAAACGTAGATGTAAAAGTGGAAGTGGATGATAAATATTAAATTATATATTATTTTACATTTTTGTATTGACAGTATAAATTTGTAAATATATAGTGAACTCATGAAATATTATCCAAGAACATTAGAAAAAACGTTAGCTCATTATTTAAAACTTTTCCCAGCTGTTGCGGTATGCGGTCCACGGCAATCCGGCAAATCAACCATGTTAAAGAAACAATATGGTCATAAGTACCGCTATATCACGTTTGATGATCCAATTGTTAGAGAACGTTTTAACATTGATCCCAAAGGGTTTTTACACGAATATAATAACCGGGTCATCTTTGATGAAGTTCAAAAAGTGCCGGGAATTTTTGAATATCTTAAAATGTTAATTGATGAAAATCGTTCTCAATATGGTAATTTTATACTTACCGGATCCAGCCAATTTTCAATGGTTACCCATATAACCGAATCTTTAGCGGGTAGGATTGGAGTCTTAACCCTATTGCCTTTCCAATTTTCAGAGATTCCACAATCACTTCAAAAGCATCAGATTATATACGGCAGTTATCCTGAAAATGTAGTGCGAAAATACCAGGGTGTACATGAATGGTATGCTGCATACATTACAAATTATATTGAACGCGATGTCCGTTCACTTTTTAATATTGGAAACTTAAAAGATTTTCAACGGTTACTATCGCTACTGGCTTCTCAAACTGCCCAGGAACTAAACATGAACAGGTTAGCAAATGACATTGGCGTAACCGTAAAAACAATTAAATCATGGATTTCAGTACTCGAGGCAAGTTACATACTATTTACAATATCACCATATTACAACAACATGGGAAAACGAATTGTAAAAAGACCAAAAATTTATTTTTATGATACTGGCCTTGTATGCTACCTGACCGGCATGCATACTGTAGATATATTGCACAAATGGCCATTAGCGGGACCAATGTTTGAAAATTATATTATTGCTGAATTAAAAAAATTACTGGTACACTATAATAAAAGAATGAATTTATATTACCTCAGAGATAATGCGGGCAATGAAATTGATGTAATAATTGAAGATCCATTAAACAGGAAATTAATTTTAACCGAAATAAAACTCACTGCAACGCCTAAACCACTGATGGCGCAGCGATTGCAAAAATTGGTAGCGCTGGTAAAAAATCATATTCAAGCATATACTGTACATGGCATGATACTGTACCAGGCAAAAGAAGATTTTTACGTGCATGATGTGCGTTTTGCTAATTATAAGCATTTTCTTGATGAACTAGAAAGGCATTTTTAGTGTATATTTTATTCTCTGTTTGTTTATTGTTCTATAATAAATATGATTAACATCATAACACCAATCATTATTCTAACCTGATATTAATTTAATTACTTGAATAATTCCTCTATTAATGTATATTTATTATAAAATCATTTAATATTTGACAAATAATGGCCGATAGTTACTATAGATTAAAAGAGGGTGATTACCATGGTTATTGATAAAATAGGAAACATTAAGAATATTGTTGAACCTAAAAGCACCAAATCTGTTGGTAAAACAAGATCCACTGGCAAAAGTGACTCGGTTGAGATTTCAAGCGAAGCTAAAAAGGCTTCGGAACAGTCAAAAATTGCCCAGGTAGTTAAGCAAACACCCGATATAAGGGCAGAAAGAGTACGCGAAATCAAGGAGCAGATTGCCAATGGCATATACGATTTCAATGATGACCGTATAATAGATAAAGTTGCAGAAAAAATTGCCATGCAGCTTTTACGAAAATAACTACACCCTTATTAAAGGTTATTATAGATGGCCGGCATAATTGACAAAAAGGCGGAATCAGGATTCCGCTTTTTTATGTCTAAAGCCTATGGACAAACTATAGAAGGCCTGTGGCCGGATCTATACATCCCAACTGCGGTGTATGCACAACCCGATAGTGTAGCACTTCTTCCTTCAATAATTAAACTTTTTGGATCACGTATATTATTTATTACCAGTTCAATTGATTTTAACCAGTATAACCACCTTTTTATGCCCATTGCACGGAGCCTGCAAAACAATAACATACCGTTCATGGTATATGATGAAATTCCTGAAAACAATACTGATTATATTGATACTGCGGTGTATTTTGCCCGCAAAACCCATTGCGACCTGGTTATAGGATTTGGCGGCATTAATTCAATCAACGCTGCGAAAGCAGTTGCACTGTTAACCCCTAACTATTTCTTTGCACATGAACTTTTCACCTATCCTTTTCTACATGAGCCAATTCCATTTATCAGCATTCCTGTGCATCCACTGTTTGGATTTGATATAACTCCCTGTACAATATTGACTGATATTCATGACGGTATCCATAAAACATTTTTTCACAATTACATCTTCCCTAAAGCAGTTATCCTTGACCCCGCTCTTGCGTTTGGTATTGATGATGAAACTATGGCCCGATATAGTATAGCAACATTAGCTATTGCAACTGAATCAGTCATTTCAAGAAATATCAATAATATTACCAATACACTTTCACTGAGAACTATAGACCTCATATTTAAAAATTTACCTGCTGCATTGCGCGAAAGTGACAATGAGACTGCACGGCTTAATGTGATGATGGCTTCACTTATGGCTGGTATTGCATTCAGTAGTGCACAACTTTCTGTTTGTCTTGCTCTGTCACTGGCACTCTCTTCATTGACACCAATTGATTTAGCATCATATATGGCTGTTATGCTACCACATATCATGGAATATAATTTAACATCGGCGCCCGGGAAATACGTCCAGATGTCAAAAGTTATGGATGAGGATGTACGTGATATCACCGTTATTGAAGCTGCAATTAAAGCTGTGGAAGGTGTAAGAAAATTAGCTCTTGATGTTGAAATTCCCCAAAGGTTATCCCAATTTGATATAAATAAGGGCATTTTTTCCAAAGTAGCTGAAATTACCTTGAGCTACCCATTTATACATAATGCACCGCGTGCACTCAACCGCGACGAAGTTGAAACCATCCTCATTGCTGCCTATTAACTTATGAGTCAGTCTGCACTTAACAATTTACTGCAACGGTTTAAAAATGGTCTGGTATCCGAAGAGGATTTTTTACAGGAACTATCGCACATAACGATAGAACAATTAGGCCACACCACACTGGATCACCACAGACATACCAGGTTAGGTTTCCCCGAAGTTATTTTTTGCCAGAATAAAACACCTGAGCAGGTTGCCGATATTGCTAAAGCGTTAGCCACACATAACACAAGCTTTTTAGGTACACGTGCCACAAAAGAGCATTACAACAAAGTAAAACGGCACATTAAAAAAGCCCATTATAATGAAGCAGGGAAGATCATTTCTTACCGTGCACAAACGCTTCATCATAAACCACATAAACTGGTAATTATAACAGCGGGGACATCGGATATACCGGTTGCTGAAGAAGCAAAAGAAACCGCACTCATTATGGGGCTTACTGTTGAAACTATCTATGATATTGGCGTTGCTGGTATTCACCGTGTATTTCATAACTGGGAATTCATTCATGACGCAACAGTTATCATTGTGATAGCTGGCATGGAGGGAGCACTGCCAAGTGTTATTGGAGGGCTTGTCCCCTGCCCGGTTATTGCTGTACCAACCTCAGTGGGATACGGTGCTTCATTTGGTGGTATAGCGGCGCTTTTGGGGATGCTCAACTCATGTGCCCCGGGGGTTAGCGTTGTTAACATTGACAACGGGTTTGGCGCTGTTTACTGTGCCTATCGTATTATACGGAGTTTGTAGGATAGTTACATGAAAATACTTTACTGCGATATACAGTTAGGCGCTTCCGGTGATATGCTTGTTGGTGCACTTATTGATATGGGACTTCCTGTTGATGTTATTACCACACAGCTACAATCATTATCAGCAAAAGGTTTTGCGATAGCTCCGGTAAAGGTAGAGCGTTATGGAATACACGGCACACAGGCTGGAATTACTGCACACACTGACACCACACACCGTAATCTTGATAGCATATACAATATTATTGCACATACGATATGCTCTAACACTGTCAAAACCAATGCAATGAAGATATTTGACACATTAGCCACCGCTGAAGCTACAGTACACGGCATTTCAAAAGAAGAGGTCCATTTTCATGAGGTTGGAGCCATTGATAGCATTGTGGATATACTTTCTTTTTGTATTGCTATTGAATACTTTTCAATTGATACACTGTATTACAGCACATTTGCGCTTGGAACAGGCACTATTAACACGCAACATGGCATGTTGCCGTTACCTGCACCCGCAACGGTAAAGCTTACCCACGGCAAACAGGTTATGTTCACAGGACTGCAGGGTGAACTGACCACACCAACAGCTGCTGCAATCCTGGTAACGCTTGGCACACAAAAGACACATTTTGGCGGTAGTATAATAACTACAGGTACTGGTTTTGGTACACGTGATTATGGTTTTCCCAGTTATACACGAACTTTGCTTATTGAGGATAATTCTAATGAATACGAAGTTCTGAGTGTACTGGAATGCACTATTGATGACATGAATCCCGAAATATATCCTCATGTGGCCGAGTTGTTATTTGAAGCCGGTGCGCGGGATGTGTATTTGCAGCAGGTTATTATGAAAAAAGGGCGCCCTGGGGTGGTGGTTTCAGTACTCTGCCCTTTTCATGCGGTGGATCAATGTACACAGATTCTTTTCAGGCAGACAACAACGCTGGGGGTCAGAGCATATACCGTCAACCGCTATTCGTTGCCACGAGAGTTTGCAACAGTAACACTGTACGGTGAGGAAATCCGTATTAAGCAAAGTTACCGTTATCAGGAACTATCGCCAAAACCTGAATTTGAGGATTGCAAAAAAGTAGCATTAAAAACGGGAAAGCCCTTATATCATATCATGGAAGAGGCTCTGAAAGAATACTATAAACAGAAAAAACTATAACTGCTTCAATTCCTCAGAAGAGAAGATCTGGTCAATATCAAGAATGATGACAAACTTGTTTTCAACTTTTCCAATACCAACAATAAATTTGCCCGATATGCCTTTCACAATTGGTGGGGGTGGCTCAATATCTTTGTTTTCCAGTTTGATCACATGACTTACCTGGTCTATTGCCAGCCCTATACGCTTACCTTTTATATCAACAACTATTGCACGTTTATTTTTTGCACCCTTTTCAGAAATGCCAAAGCGCACACCCAGATCAATAATTGGTATAACCTTGCCACGTAAATCAATGACTCCCATAATATAATCCGCTGATTTTGGCAGTGGTGTAACAGCTGGCAGTTTAAGGATTTCCTGTACTTTAAGAATTTCTATGCCATATTCTTCCTTGCCAATGTTGAAGCATACTATCTGCATGCTGTTCAATGCGGTATCTTTGGTCTGGGTTTTCATACTGAAATCCTTAATGCAATTTTAACTCATTTTCACAATAGTAGTAATAATAACTCAATTTTTCAAGTTAATTTTTTTATTTTTGGCGATAGCTCCTGATATATTACTTAACCAATTGTAAATATGACTGATGTAATTGTTCAATTGCTCTTTTTCCTTCTTCAGCATATCCCTTTAAATTGGCAGGAAGTGAACCGTTTTTTATGTATATATATCCTGCAAACATTATAAACAGTACTGCAATAATAACAACAAGCTTCAATAATTGCTTTATAAGTAAATATATAAGAATAACAAAGCTGACTGCTGCTATGATTGTTAATAGTAATCCGGTGTTCATGATTTTCTGGCTTCTACTTTTATAATACTTTTACGTTTTTTTCGGAATGCCAGAGAACTCAGTACCATACCGGATACCAATCCAATTATTAAAGTAACAAAAAGCATTACAATAAATGGCAGAGTGATATTCCACGCAAGAATAGTTAATGAAACCGGTTGAGTATTCTGCAATATTATTATAAGAAACAAAAAAAGAATAATTGAAATGATTATTACTTTTACTCGCATAGATCTACCCTGTTGTATTGACTATACATATTTTGATGCATAGAACATTATACTATAGCATTTATAAATTTTGTAAAATTAAGCAATAGTCTCTGTCTCTCCCAATATATAAAAAGATAATACGAGAATATTTGTTGCGACTGGAAAATTTAATTATATTGATAAAGCAATAGTAAAATATGTCAAGTAAAGTATTGATGTATATATTATTACTATGTGCATATTATTGAGTTTTGTAAGTCGAGTTTTTTCAGTAGTTTCAATGGTAATCCCCAGTAGATGAGGCAATATTTAATACCTTCTTCTTCACCAATTTCAAAATGATAGTTATTGTATAGATAGTTATCGGTTTTATCATTTTCCAAAACCTTTTCCTGCAATTCAAAAAGAAAATTTTCAATGCAATATTCAATCATCTTAGCTACCGACATCTTCCATATCTTCTTAACATCCATCAAAAATTCATAATCATTAGGAGTAAATTGCAAATGAATTCGCTTCCAGACGGAACAATGTTTATCTCTATACTTTACGTTTCTGTAGCTAGTTATTGACAAACTCCTTTTTTCGATTGCATATTTGACCATTAATATAACCATCCTAGTGATAGATAGATTATACTTCCTACAAATTTCTTTTAAAATCCTGTCATGTTCAATGGAAATACATGTAGTAGTTTCAGCATTCATAATATACCCCGCATATGAGTTATTTATTTTTATAGTTAGAGCAACTGCAGTCACCCACACGGATAACTTCATACACCATAATATCCATATTTAAAAAATCAAGATTTTTTCATCACAACCACACATAAACTTCATAAAATCTTTACACACCCACGCCATTTTTACATTGAGATTTAAGGATTTAGAAACTGAAAGAGGAAATATGGATTTTAAAAGCACGTTTAGTGAACAAATTATTTCAATGCTGAATATATTTGTAAACGAACAAAAGAAACGCTTCCCTGTTAATGAAGTGCTAACTATTGACCTGCATTGCCATGACCACAACAGCAATATTCCCGATGAACAGTTAGGAAGAATATTAGGAATACCTGAAACATGGCTGCCAACCGAAGATTTACTTACAACTCTGAAGAATCATGGTTGTGATACATTTACAGTAACAAATCATAACAATGCCCGATCATGTTACCAGCTTCTTGAAAAAGGACATGATGTACTGGTGGGAGCTGAATTTAGCTGCACAGTCCCTGATTACAAAGTAGGTATTCACGTTCTTGCATATGGATTTACCCCTGAAAAAGAGATTAAACTTAATAAACTTCGTAATGATATATACAAATTCTTAGATTATACTCTTGAGAATGATATACCAACCATCTGGGCACATCCATTATATCATTATAAATCAAAGGGCATACCACCCATGGAATTTTTTGATAAGATGGCCCTTTTATTTGAACGCTTTGAAGTTATCAACGGACAGCGCGATAGCTGGCAGAATATGCTGGTAAAACAGTGGATTGAATCATTAACACAAGATAAATTAGAAGAGCTATCGCACAAATTCAAAATAAAACCAGATAGATATTGCACCACACCATATAATAAATATATGTCAGGGGGGAGCGATAGTCACATGGGAATATTCACTGGCTTAACGGGGACATATCTGCATATCCCAAATTTAGCCGAAAGATTAAAGACAGAAAAACGTTCAACGCTGGCACTTGAAGCAATTAAAAAAGGTGCAATGGCACCTTTTGGTACTCATAATGACAGTGAAAAGATGGCAATTTCTTTTATAGATTATTTTTGCCAGATAGGCATGAATATGAAAGACCCTGGTCTTCCCCATATTCTGCTACATAAAGGCGACGTTCAGGATAAGCTATCTGCACTGGCCATAACCAATGCTTTCCATGAATTGAAACGGCATAAAACCACATTAAACTTTTTAGAGCTTTTTCACAAAGCATTAATTGGGAAAACATTTTCCAAAACAAAGCGGTTCTATGTCAGCAAGGATTACAAAAAGGTTTTTGATATTGCCTATAAATTATCACGATATACAAAAACCAGAAAAAAAGATGATGTGACATTCTATACACAATCAGTATTTGGGATATATAAAGAGCTTGTACAGTTACTCATGAAACGTTCTGACAAACATATAAATGAATTGATTAATAATAATAGATTAAAATCAAAAGAATTTGAATCATTCTTTAAAAATATTGAAATCCCTACCCACTTTAGAAAATATATTGAAGGCAATGAAAAACCTAATGGTAATGGTTCAGCCAGAGTTAATCTGCCAAAACTTTTTGACGAGTTATCCTTCCCATTTTTGGGTTCAGCGGTTATTGCAGCAGCCTTTTTTACCAGTGCCCGAGTCATGTATAAAGCACGGCCTTTACTGTATGAATTTGCCAAAGTACATAATACACTTAAACACCCTGAACGCACACTATGGCTGACCGATACATTTACCGATTCTAATGGGGTTGCTCTTGTTTTACAGTCCATGCTTAAAGAAATTCAAAGACGTGACTTGCCTATTGATATACTAACTATAAGCAATACATTGCAACCACAGGATCATTTGATTGTCATACGCCCATTAAAAGAATTTAGCCTTCCATTCTATGAACAGCAACCATTGCGAATCCCTGATATTCTAGAAATCCATAACATCTTTAAACAAGGTGAATACAGTAAAATTATTGCTTCAACCGAAGGTCCAATGGGGTTAGCTGCACTGTGGTTAAAATATGCATACTCAGTACCTGCTTATTTCTATGTGCATACTGACTGGATGATGTTTGCAGAACAAACACTTAAATTAACTGATGAAAACTTACATAATTTTAGACGTTTATTGCGTACGTTTTATAAAGGATTTGATGGGCTGTTTGTTCTTAATAATGACCACCGAAAATGGTTAACAGGAAAAGATATGGGATTTGATCCATCCCAAGTATTTTTAACTGCACACTGGGTTGAAGATATATTTAAACCTCATAAAACAAACAAAGAAGAAATTTTTGGGGTTAGCAACACAACACCTGTTATACTTTTTGCAGGAAGACTTTCAGAAGAAAAAGGTGTCATGGATATACCAAAAGTCATGGAGATAGTTAAGCAAAAACATCCTGATGCAAAAGTTGCATTTGCTGGCATTGGGCCAAAAGAACAAGAACTAAGAAAGCTTTTGCCAGATGCAATCTTTTTGGGATGGGTTCAGCATGATACCTTACCAAAGATATACTCAGCAGCAGATGTTCTGGTATTGCCATCACGATTTGATACATTTGGATGTGTAGTGCTTGAAGCGTTATCATGCGGACTGCCTGTACTTGCTTACAACACAAAAGGACCCAAAGATATCATCAACAACGGATTAAATGGATATCTGGTGAAAAATGAAATTGAAATGGGCCAAAAGATCATAGAACTTCTGGATAATCCTCTGCTTCTGAACCTCTTCAAAAATCAATCATTGCTCCGTGCTCATGAATTTAGCCCAGATGTAATCATCAAGCAATTCATCAAT
>JARYLT010000073.1 GCA_029907515.1 Spirochaetota bacterium
TTCTATTGCGAACACATATCTGCACATTTGAATAAGAATAAGTTTTCTTATCCAAGGTTAAACTATTATGTCCCATATAATCAAATATAGTTACAACATTATCAGGAGAAGTTGGTTCTCTATTTCTAAAGAGATTTGTTCCCAATACCAAACCAAGTTCAGTATCCGCAGCTAACATGCTTGCTATATCATATGCTGGAGAATTCATTTTATTTTAGCATTATCTTGTATTATTTTTAATATTTCGGCTTGTTTACTTTTAATAGCGATTTCAAACCATTTATATCCTTTCGATTCCATCATCTCATGTACCCACAAAGCATAATTAGCAGAATAACCTGCAATAACAAACGGACCTTTATATTGAATAGCAAGTGATTTTGCTTCCCCTAACATTTCAGTTTTTAACGAAGCATGTCCAGCAGCAAGTCGTCCGGCTTTCTTTCCAACAAATTTTGCAGTAGAACCTCCAATCCTCCCTCTTGCTGTGACCCAAAACCAACTATGTTTCAAATTACCTAAATCAACAGGAACTCTGACTGAACCTTTTTCTGTTTCCTGATGTATTAGATTAACCGCTTTTATTAATCCTGCCTGAGTTCTCCCCTTAATTTTTTTAATTTCTTCATTGAGATTATAAACAATATTCTGCAATTCTCTGTCAGTCCGGTGTCTCTCAGAAGCAGTATTCAAAAATTTATTGAAAGCTTTATTTGCCATTATCTATATGACCATTGTGTTAAATAAGCTCTCCGTACAAAATCAGTTGTCGAGCCAAGTGCAGGTATTTTTTCAAACTGCTTTATTTTGTATGCCCCATTAACTGCCAATGGATTATACCAACCACCACTACTGTTTCCATCACTATCCCCCAGTGCTTCCAAATCATCCAATGTACCTAAGAATAAAAATCCTTCCTGTACAACATCCTGAGAAAGATAAACAATAGCTACACATTCAACCTCTTCACCTTTAGCATCATCATCTTTTACAATTTGCACTTTACCTTCCCACCTACAAAGTAATTCTACTGGAGGATCAAATATCCATCCCCCCTCCCCATCATTTTGTGGATTACCCCAATAGACACAAGTTTGAGTGCAATGTTTTGTTATTAATTCATTTATTCCCATTAGTCAAAACTTTTTACGGCGTAAATTGAAGCAGCTTTCTTAGCTGACTGAGCAATTAATCCAGAAGAATCCAATCCCAATAATAATTGTCCGTATGGGGTAGAATTAAATCCTACATCCCATTTTCCAATATATTTTATCTGTGCCTCACCTACTTTTTCTTCTGAACTCATTCGCTGAGTAGTACTGGCAATAATATGAGCAGCATAATACTTTTGAATCTCCCTCAATAAATCATCACTTATTGTACCAGTATAATGTTCATATACCTTTGTCAAAATACGGTCAACCGTAATTAAGATATTTGTAATATACATACTGTCAATGCTCGTATTTTGCATTAACTCCTGCACTTCATCATAAGTTGCTAATACTGCCATGTTGTGCCTCCTTTTCTTTTTTACGACTTGTCTCTAAAAGTGGATTAATATAATTAAATATTTCACGATTCCATTTCAATCGGAGCCAATCCAACATTTCATAAAGCTGTGAATAGTCTCCATACACTAAACGACTTGGATATACTACTTTGCAGTCCAATCCTTCCGTAATCATATCTACAAATCTCTTCTCATACTGATGTACCCACCAAAGCCATCCTTCTTCTTCATTTGCAGCCTTTACAGCATTACATTTATTCTCATCTTTAAAGGCTTTCATAAATCCTGTCTTTTTGCATGACTCTATAATATCACCTGTACGTCTGCGAACTATAACCCATTTAGCATATGGGAAAGCATGGTGCCAAATTTCCCAAAGCAAAGATGCTCTACTACTTTTATAAAACCATTCCCCTCCATTATACCCTTCTCTTTCCATAATTTCTTCCACTGATTCTCTCCAAGTGAGAGGAATCTTTATTCTGTGCTTCTCAGGCAGAGGATATTGCCCCATTTCATCTGCCCAAATACTTGCGAGATATGGTTTTTCAAGAGTTTCTTTTATTGCATCATTTTCATTAACACCTTTAAAATTAGACATATTGCCCCCAAAAGCACCACAACGATGAATAACACCAGCAATCATTGATGCTCCAGAGCGGGGAATCCCCGTAATTATTATAGGTTGCTTTTCAATCATGCTCTATATCGTTTACGAACCATCTCTCTTTCGTTTATCTTTTCAATTTTCGGAACTATTCTTACTTTCTGTAATGGATGTCTGCGATAATATGCTAATACAGCAGGACAATATCCTAATTTATATCCTGCTTTCAAGCAACGCAAACTAAATTCATATTCTTCTGCCGTATTGAGAGTTTCATCAAATCCTCCGAGTTTTTCAAATATCTCCCTACGATACATCAATGTAGCACTGTGTATATGATTCTTTACTAACATTTCTGCCAAAGTAGGATTCTTTATTTTTGGTACATATATATGACGATCTGGTTTAAAAGAATAAAACTCCTCTGCATTGCCATGAATAAAATCAACTCCTGTTTCAAATGCTTTCAGTGAATCTCTTATACAATTCTCAGACAGCATATCATCTTCATGCAGATAACGTATGAACTTCCCCTTTGCTTTCGGCAACATCTTATTAAAATTAGCAGGCCAGTTTCCATTTCCTTGCCCTAATAATAATTGTACTCCGTTTGGAACACTGTTGATAGCATCCTGAAGCCAGCCTCTGTCCTCCTTATAGGGAATAATCACAGTAACTAACCCATGAAAAAACTCTCTCTCATTCACATAATTACTAACCCAGTCCAAACCTGACACCTGTGATATTCGTGGTTTCCCGTGAAAACAGATGATGCTGGCTCCGTGGGGGATGCTATTTAACAATTTCCCATTTTTTGGTTTAAAATCATATATTGTATTTGTTAAATCCTGCCAAAATAAATCTGGTGTTATCACCTGTTGCAAGAAATAATCCATTCTTTTTCCTTGCACACCTTTAAACTTTTGCCATACCTGAGTGAGTTTCTCACAATTTGCAGGAAACCAAACCAGTCCGGTAGCTAAATGCTTTTTCTGCCAAAAATCTTCAAGTGTAATAAATTTTGATTCATCCTTGACTAAATCTATTATCTTTTCAATTGATTGAATTATAGCTGTGTCTAAATCAATATAAAGATATGGTCGGTACTGCTCCATTTCAGGTGAATAAAGTTGGATACGAGACCACGTACCAGGATATTTATTCAATAGTGGCATTACTTCAAATCCATCAATTTCATAATGACCAGATGCTTTATCCCACAAGCATATTATTCTTGGACGAATCTCACTTTGCCATTTGCCGTTTATATGACGAGAAATCAACTGCACATCTTCAAACGTAAAGTCTCCTCCACTCCTAAGGACAAGCAATATGGTTCTTTTGGTCTCTCTATTCATTCCCGAATTTATTTAAGCAAAACTCATAATTTTATTCTTCCAATATTCAAATGTTAACATATCTCTATTCCATTCATTTCCATCAAACATATTCCATATATTAAATAAAAGTGTTTCGTTTATTTCATCCCAATTATCAACATATAGAATTGGCATCTCATTATAAAACCAGGTATTAATACTCTTTTTTACAATGGGAATCGAACCAAGATATAATGTTTCCCAAAGCCTGTGTGTATCAATACCATTGCCGTCAGGACAAAAAACAAATTGATGATTGTAAATATTATCTATGTATTCATTAAATCTCTGCCCATTAATACCACGATCGACAGTAACCCACGAAACATTTCCAAACAAATCATATAATAGTTGACGTTCTTTTGGATTGGTTTTAACATTGCTATTAAGATATACCAAGTTCTTATATTTCTTTGGCTCTTTTAACTTTATTTCTATTTTTTCTTTCTTATGAAGATTTTTAAACCACTTATCATTCTCCAATCCTATTGGTATAGATTCAATTTTTGGATGGTTAACATTGACATTTTGTGAATACCACATAACAACATTATCTGGCACAACATAACTATTATCCACATTTTCATCACAGTTATGAGTTATAATAACAAATTTAACAGGTATCTTTTTTATTATTTCAAAAAGTTGTTTTACATACATAGTATGCGTATAAATAATATTTCTTTCCTTCAAGGCGCAAGGACAGAAAGTATTTTCCAAAGGATTGCAGTCTTTTGCTCCTTCAGGATAATAAACCATATCTGCTATTTCCCAGAAACGTTGTCCTTGAATAAAATCAATCATATCTTCCTTCTCTTCTAAAAAGACAATCCGTAAATCCTGTGTGTCTATTTTTTATGAATCCATTACAAATTACAAAATTAAACCCCTTCTTGAGCATATATTGTTTCACATCATCAAACAAATAATCTCCTTTATAAAAATGCTCAAACACAACCTCTGTAATTATATAACTGGTCTTATTTATCTTCGTTCCCATCCCATCCAATGTTGTAAGTTCAGCCCCCTGCAAATCCATGCAAATCAAATCAATCTTGTCCAATCCTTCCTGTTGCATAAAAGTATCAAGCCTGATAGCTTCGACCTGAATCTTCTTTTGAAACAACTCAACTGTATTATCTCTGTGCCAAAGCATTGAAGAAGCACCAATGTTTTTATCAGTACTTTTCTCCATATCTACTGCAAAGAAATCTACTATCCCGTTTCTATCATATACAGCTTTTTCAATAAGTTTAATATCAGGATAATCTTTCAGATTTTCCCTACATAATGGAATAGCTTCAGGATTACATTCAAAAACATAAACCTTTGCGGGATAATAATATTTATAAAGTGCAATAGCATCTAATCCATCTCTACTGCCACATTCAGCTATGACACGTACTCTGTCCTTATTGATATGACACAAAAATCGTTTGTTCAGATAAGATAATTCAGCCATTAACTTTTATATAAATATAAGTTCTTTGAATGTATATGTAAATTATTAATCTTAACTTCCTGTTCATCAAATTTAAAATATGGCACTTTGCCTTTATCTTCCAGTTTCCAAACTACAGTATAATCTGGATGCTCCCTGAGTAATAATCCAATGTAATGATCATCTGGCTTTGCCCCAGGGATACCATCCAATGTTCCTCCAACATATTGTCCCCATGAAGCAGGATCAAATATTGAATTAAATACAGAGAAATTTTCTGCAAAATCCCCAAATGGCAGTATTGGTAAAAACTTTAACAAATCAGGATATTCTTTGCTGTAAACTCTTAGTAACGACATTTCATTTACCATGTCCAACCCATAATGCTTTCTTATATTGTGTATTGTATTATTTTTAAACAGTTTAATAAAAAAGCCAACCATATCACGTAAAGCGGATGGTCTTTTTATAAACAGAAATCCTGTCATGCACTTATCCGGTCCACCGACAGTAATAGCCATATTCTTATATAGCTTTGTGCATAAAGGATTTATCTTCTTAATATCAGTATATAACAGCACATCATTTTCTAAATGATAAACATCATGCAGATTTTGTTCCTGAATAAAATTAGCAATATAGATCAGTCTGGTAGTAGTAATAGTCCAAAAGTCATCCTTGCCTCTGCCATACAATAATTCAAAAGTGTAAATATCCTCTGAAATATATTTTTGTTTATCCACCACAATAATATTATATTGAGTAAATACAGAGTTTGCTAAATGTTCTGTATCAGTGAGAAAGTAAATAGTAATATTCGGATTAAATAACCTCATTTGCTGAAGACTGTCCTTCAGAAATACTGGTAAACTACTTCCACTATGAAATAATACTACTGTCATATATAGCTATGCATTGTTAAAATATCATAACCGTTATTGTTATACTTGGTTATATAATCAAACAATTCCTGATGTGTCCAATATCTCAGCTTTTTACCATGCAATACATTTATTTTCTTGTAATCATACAACTGTGGATAATACTTTGTTACAAAGTTTCCATATGTTTCATATTCAGAAAATCCTGATGGATTTTCATTTTGCAAAATATACTCCATACAACTTTCAATAAAAGCTTTCTTTGTCATTTTTGCATGTTTCAACATCTCCCAAATCATATCTCTTTTAAAAAACATCATTTCGCAAATGAATGAATAAGGATAAACTTTATCCAAATCAAGAACAGCTTTCATCAAATCAAAATACGGCTGATGATTCTGATTTCTTCCCAAATAGAATGAAGGTTGTAAAGGATTTATATCAAAATCTCTGTTAATATATATATCAGCATCCACAACAAGATAATCATCAGCAGTCTCATTTTGAAACAACTTTATAAATTGCTGCATATACCAGCCTCTTCTGCTTTGCTCAATTGCTGAAAGATCAAAGTCAACTACTTCATAATCCATAAGATATTTAGCTTTCATCCACATATATTTATCAGCAATAGCAACAGGACTGACAACGAACAAATTTCTGTATCCTTTAATATGTTTATAAATAGATTCCATAACAAACGGAAGTTTATTATGATCTTTTGGAGCTGCTGTGATTAAAATATCAAACATCACATTCAAGTTGAATCCATTGTTTAGGAAAATTGTTTCTCTTATAACTATCAAGTTTGGTTATCCAAAAATTAGGAGTAACCACAATCTTATCAGGATTTTCATTTAATATAGCCGCCCACCAACTAAATGTACTGTTAGAAATCACATTATGTTTGCAGAGCTTCATCAATTCAAAGTCAAGATAATAAGGTAAACTAATAAAAGTTATGTTCCGTTCAAAGTAATCACTGATAAAATATCTTTTGCACCAAGCTATATCATCTGAAAAAATAAATAAATCACCTTTGGTATGAGTAAAGGCTTCTGCATAATACCCAAATGTAAGTGTTGGTATGCTATTATTTATCAGATAATCACCTCTTCGTACATGAACAGATACAGATTCACTGTTTTGAATAATCTCTCTGTACTTTAAAAACTCTTTTGTATATACTTCTTTCTTTAACCAAATTTCTTTTTTCAATACAGGTAATATATTTTCAAAATATGCCAAATATTGCCAGTAGCCAAAGAAATTATATCCGTTCATTTTCAGATAAGCAATATCAAATGAAGGAGTTCCTCCTAAATCCAGTTTATTTTTTTTGTTAATGAATGTACTGATAGGAACATCTATTGTGAAATTACCTAACATAAACTCACGGTGCTTACTCTTATTGAAATTGGAAATGTCATATTTCACTTCAATTCCATTTTCTTTCATAGCTCTTCCGAAAGAATATTGAAACAACTGATTTCCCAAACCTCCCATTAATCTAATTACATTCACTGAGTATCTCTTTTACTGTGACTTTACGAAACTCCCGTATGCTACTCTGAGGACTTGCATTTAAAATTTCAATTCCCATTCTATTTGCGTCCTCTGCAATAATTGGAAACCCTATTAAATGCCTTTGAAAAGGTAGTGCCATAAGTTTTTTTTCATTCTTTATATCAATAACACCTTTGCCATACAAATTATGCCAGTGTTGTCTGTTATCTTGACTTAAAGCCATATCAAAACCAAGAAGAATAATTCTTTTTGCCCCTGCCCATGCTGCAATACTGATAGCTGCTGCTCCACTATTGCCATTCCAGCTTACAAGGTTTGGGGCAGAACTTATCCCACGTGGCTTTTTCCCATCCTTGACAAGATATTTAACCCAATTTACCTCATTTATTCCAGAATAACAAGTAACTTTTAATCCAGGAAATTTGGCAAGTTGTGCTTTATATTTAAGAAAAAATCCATTATCTCCAAAAAACACCATATCTATCCAATCCCCTATCATAAATGCTACATTGATGCCTATAACATGTTTGTTATGTATAGACTTCATATATGGGGAATAAACGCTCGGAGGGGATGTCCCTGCCATTACACTATCAACAACTTCTTTTGGTATATCAAATTGAGTAAACACAGACGGTCCACCCCCTAATATCCAAACGTCTCCTCCCTCCCATATTCGAGGAACTTTCCAATTCATTTTGCCGTAGTTAAGTCATTAGCAAATCTTTCAGCCTGTTCCTTCTTTAATGCTTTTTCATTTATTACTTTCCCTCTTGAATCTATTACATCAAACCACGTTTTACTTTTCCCACGTGGATGAACGGTATATATTGCTTGCACAACATCCATCGGAACTTCTTCAGGAGGAGGTGGTAATTCATCCAAAGGAACACAAAGATCTCTGAAATTCTTTGAAATCTGATCTACACTTGCTGTAAATACCTGTCCCGGTTTGATCATCCTGCCGTTAAATATAAAATGACCACCACCTATCTTTTTCCAGCGAATAACATCACTACTTTTTGTTCTTTCCATAATTTCTATTTTTTAAAAATTACTTGATTAGTAACTTAATCTTTAATAATTTATGACAAATGAACTATACCGCATTTTCCGTTTCTGTCACTACGAATCTGCGGAACAACAATTGACATAATTTTGTAATGGGTAATCATGCCCCCTTCTGTTTTCCACTCAACATTTTGTAAATCAAATCCTTCAACAAGACGTACAACGTCAGAAGTCATCTGAACCATCAAAACGTTATTTGCCGGAAGTTTATCAATAACCTTGATTCCTCCAATTCCAGCAATCTTCATAAGACGTTCACGTATTGTTGTTCCTGGTGATGAAGCATCATAATCATCATCCAGAACGGTTTCATAAGCCGTAGGAATATAAAGTTGATACGGTCCATAGAAGTTGGCATTAAGCATTGCCTGCTTCATTTCAAGGACATCCTGAAGAATACCAGCAGCTGTCATAGCTGAAGCATTCCAAGGAATACTAAGGTTAACAGTATTTCTGTCAGGATGTGTCATATAACCATAAATGGTATTTCTGCTACGACTATCAGCAGTGCCATAAGAAAATGCAGTACCAATACCAAGAAGCATATCTTCTTCCTGTTCAAGAATCTTACGAGCACCACGTTCAGCCAGTGTGGTATCAAACGGATTACCCATATTACGACTGGCTTCCAATTCCCTCAGATTGATTTCATAATCAACATGAATAATAGGAATCGGTAGATAGTTGTGTTGAAAAGTAACCCTGTCATTATTTCCACGTGTAGCAGCATCCATAGATATTACTGCTGTCAATGCATCACCAACGTCATGCCATTCCAATACAGTAGTCCCCATCGGATTTCCCAACCGATAGATTAATCCGGCTGACCTGACATCCTCTACAGCTCCGAGACGCTGACGTTTAACTTCATATAACGCTCTGTCGAGTTCTTTCCACTCATCACGCCTCAAAGTTGCAGTAGCATTAGCAACCAGTTCAGTTCTGTAACTTTCTTTTTTTGTAGGATCCCCATTACAAACAGTTATATAAGTTCGTCCATCCTCTCCGATGAAGGGGCGCATACGACCAAGATTTAAGCCTCTGGTTTGTATATGATTTGCAACAGTACCAATATAACCATCTTTCGCAATGAGATCAACATTTACATCAAGCATTTTATTTTCCTCCTTTCTTTAATTAAACAATTCTAACTCTAATGCGCTTGTTGCCTCCAAGTCCGCCACCTACATCCTGTCCAGAGGAATCCTCAATTGCATCCATTTGTTCAAGAGAAATAGCTACAATCTGATTTGAATAAATTGTTCCAGTAGATGACGATATTTCTTCAGGTGTATGTTTCCGGAGATAACCAGCACCATTAGACTCCAAAAAATCTCCTTCATCTACTTTTTGTCCATCAGCGAGAATCGCCAAGACGACATCACCAGGAGCAGGAAACCAACATCTTACCCTATCATCAGCAGCATAGGCATCATCTATACCTTTACCTTCAAATGCATCTTCAAGGGCAAACATCTTAGGTCCTACGTTTCCTCCGGCAGTAGAGTGTACTTTAACTTTATTATCAGTTGTCAGTTCAATTAAACTCCCCGGAAGAATAGTAGCAGCTGCAATATATTCCTCAAAATTATCGGAATGATTGTTAATCTTAATCGTGTTATAAGTTGCCATTTCTAATTCCTCCTTTCTTATTTAATATCAATACCAGCAGGATACAGTGGCTCAATCGTACTATTAATATTGGTATTGAAACCAGTACCACCAAGTGAATAATCAACCACTTCCTCCTTTTTAACACTCTTTGCCAGCTTTTCGAGAAAAGCATCAGACATACCTTTCAAATCATCTTCAGTCCAAACACCCTGTTCTGTATTTGCCTGAATCTTCTGAATCAACCTTTCACGCCTTTCCTTCAGTTGCCTCTTTCCAAAATCGAGTGCAGCCTGATCTTCAGGAGTGAGTTTGTTCACTTCAATCTTCTTTTCCACCTCTTTAATCACTTCTTTTTCAATTGGCTGTGCCATTTTGTCAAGAAGCTCTTCACTCAAGGTTTCAAGCATCTCCCTGTCGTCCTCAGTATATTTTCCCTGACTATTTGCAATCAGTTGATCTACTTTTTCTTTGACGCAAGGAGTACACGCAGTTTTATCTGCCATTTTGACCTCCTTTTTTATTAAATTAATATTAAAATTTGTTTGTGATGTATCTTTTATTGATTCATCACTATTAACACGAATGCCACATCCATCCTTCAAAGAACAGGCTCCAACACTGCCGGGCAGAAGTGCCAGATGATCTGGTCTATGATTTTTAGCTATGGCTTCATATGTTTCCCCATTCCAATCTCCAGCTACCAAATCTATGTCTGTAAACATACCCAAACTGACTTCTATCAATTCTCCTTTTTCAAATTGATCAAGTAATTCAGCAGATAGAGCTTGTAATTTTTCTGTACACACCCAAATTTCTGCTTTTAGCTTATTATCATCTACAAACGTATTATAGACACGACCTACGACTTGCTGATCAATAATATCAGGATCGTTTGCCGATACATGCATTCCATCTATTTCAGGATGGTTTATTACAACTGGTATTCCATTCCATGCAGCAGGAAATTTTCCAAGCTCACTTATAGAATGAAATAAAGGACCGTGACTTCCGTTATGTACACCTTCAACCATCATTACAACCGGAACAATTATATGTTCCTTTCCCTGATGATTTTTCTTTGTGATAATATAATTAGGAGCCTTTTTATCAATACATATAGAATAATATTCTATATTTCCTGTTACCCCATTAGCTATGCGTATAGCTTGTGGAGCACAAGTTTCCTCTGAACCCCCTTTTTCAATGCAAGCAGCCAGTGCTGAATTAGCTACGGCTACCCATTTTGCTTTCTGCTTATCAGAAAGTCCTTTTTTGTATTTCTCAACATCAGCTATAGTCCAAGGCATTTTATATTCCTCCTTTTATTTTATAATATCTCCAACTTTATAATCACCTTTCAATTCATAACTTTGAAAAAAATTTCCATTTGCATCTTTGAATTCATAAAAATATACTCCTTGTCCAATGACATAACTTTTATGAATAATCACTATTGGTTTTTGTGGAACCATTTTAACTGAAGAACAACTAACAAAAATCAAAAAAATTAAAACCAAAATCTTTTTCATTTTTTTACAATATTATAGGTAACGCCAAACATCGACATCCAGGATGAGCCGGTATCATTGGTTCAATTTCATCCAATGTAAATGTCCTTCCTTCCATACTTGCACATTTTGGACATACCCTGCTATCCCCGGCTGTAATCCATTCAGCTTTTACTTTTATTCCTAATACCCCCCAATTCCTGTATTCCTGTATTGCAGCTAAATGATGTGCTCGTATGATTTCTGTGCGAGCAATCATCTCTGCTCTGCGTTTTGCAGGAATAAACCGACCTAATTTATCAGTCAATCCCAACGTCCCTGCATCTTTACCATCAATAGTAGCAATTATCTTACGAGCAAGCAATCTCGGGCCATCCCCATCAATCATTCCCTGTGAAAGAATCTGTGCTATATTATTTGCCATAGCTTCTGTCACACCTTTCAATTCCGAATAAACTCTTGTAAAAAGCAACCCCACCCTATCTATATGAAATGGCAAACCAAAGATGGCTTCTATACCCCCTGAATCCTCAATAGAAGGAACATTTATCCCTGCTTTAATCATTTCGTATCTTGCCCTTATTATACCTCTTTTGTATGAATCAGCAATATACATATTAGACCAAGCTGCTTCTACTGCTTCTCCTATCTGTTGAAACTGCTGAATTGTTAAAATGCCTTTGTCAACCTGTATTTTGAGCCATTGCATAAACGCTTCTACACGGGCTGCTGAACGTGGATAATCAAAGGCATGATAACCTGGGGGATACATTTGCTGAATCAGCATACGTTTCTGTGCCCCAAAACAATCCTGCTCAACCACTGCAATTCTGATAATCTTTATCAATTCATTGAATCTGCGTTCCATAGCACGAACAAACGCATTTCTCAACACAGTTGTATGAGTTGGATCATATTGATTGTAAACAGTTATTATATGTTCCTTATACAGATGCACTTGGCATAGCTCTCCTTTTCTTTGGTTCTCCTTTTTGTTCTTTACTTTTTTCTTTCTTTTTTCGAGGTGGAAAAAGTTCAGGTTTAAGAATATCCTGCATCTCACTCATTTTCTTAACTTCTTCTTCCATTTCACTTTCACGAACACTATATACCCACTCAACATCATCCTCACTCAATCCAAGACATTTCTCCATAAACACACTTGGAGGGATAATTTCAATTGCCATAGGATTTCTTGTGTATTCTGCTATTGCATTTGCTCTTGCCTTACCAATGTCAACTCTCATCTTTTCACTTTGTGCAAATAATTCTGACCACTTGACAGTGTAATTATTCTTTGGTGTAGGCAAAATCTGATATTCTATTAATTTATTCACAAATGGGCGAACAATACAAGGTTCTGCATGTTCCTCACGTCTGGTTTGTATATAAGACAACCATTCGCTTCTATCTTCTGAACTTGCTAATTCACCACGTTCACTACCTGATAATATTCTTATTGGAATCCCTGTTTCAGAAGAAATGAGTTTTAATTGTATATCCATATGAGAAGAAGGATCAGCTATTTGCTGCTCCAATGCCCTAACATCAATCCCTTCAGCCACAATAAATCTTCTGAGATTGTGTTCAAACTCATCAAACTGATCTTTCAAAATTGCTTTAAAAGCATCAGTTGCTTTGTAGTCCTCATCCAATTTACCGTAATACCCAGGTCTTGCCCCCCTCCAAAACATCTCTGCATCCCCTCCAGCAATTTTTTCAATATCCATCAAACGATTGAAAACAGATTCTAAACGTGGTTCCCCATAAACATCTGATTCCAATGGATTATCTGTGACATGAATAATCCGACTGTGATGAACTGTTATTTCTCTACTTGCATTTGTAGTTGGATCAGTTGCGTGTACTACATAAATAAGAGGTAACCCATATCGTTCTTTAGTAGGATTTTGTTCAAATTTGACTATCTCTATTGAACCTTCCCCTAATGGACGAATATAAAGAAGTTTACGTGCTCCTTTTTTTACCGGAGTTCCCCAACTATCTATTGAATTCACATCATCCAACCCAAGCAATAATGCACCAAATCTTCCTAATCCTGTCAATTTATCCAAACGAGAAAGACGAGACTTTAATCCTAAATTACGATTAAGTATCCTCCATTGCTTTTCAAACTCCGTCTCGTCTGCCTCATTGGATTCTATAAGAAGTAATTCCCCTTGCCATGTAGCTTTCACAGGACGATCAATAATGGCTTTAGCTATATCCTGCCTTTTATATCTTTGATAAAAATCAACAAACTCTAAAGTATTTTTATAACCAAGTGCCTGATACAAATCACGATCACCATTATATGATTGTGCACCAAGACGGGAAGCTATCATCATACGCCCGATCACTTCACTCAATACTTGAATATTCTTCCCGTCTATAGATTCTTTTTTTGTTCCTGTCGTGCGTTCCATTCAATTAAAAATTATAAACTGCTCCTGTAAGAATAAAAAACTGCTTCCCTGTAAAATTATATCCACATCCCACATTAACAAATTGCAAAGCATTTACTGTGCCTGCGACAGCTATACCTGCATCCAGTTGTGAAGCATCCAGCATAATCAAAGCATTGAAACCATAATTATTAATAAATGTCCCATTATGCTCCGTATAATGTTGAAAACCAATGCCAACACCTACCGATGAGAAAGTAGAACTATGAAACGTCTTGTTCTCCTTATCATAGGTAAACTGTACAGCAGTCATTGTTGCTGCCGGACGAAAAAACCATTCAATAGACTTATCCCCTTCTGCCTTAAAAGGATATGGGGTGCCTCCTTTTTTATCAAAGAAACCATCAAAAGAACTCTGTGCCATCAATCCTAATGGCAACATCATTAATAAAATAACAATTAATTTTTTCATTTTTTCACTGCTTTAATTTGTTCGTCTGTCATAAATTTACCTTTCACAGAAGGAAGCTGTTTCTTAATTATCTTACCTATCCAATTCCAAATAAAAGCAAGAACAGAACCTTCTTTTATCCATTGTGTCTGCCCAAACCATGCTTCAAGCAAGGAATAAGCAATAAAGATGAGTAACCACATATTATTTTTGAGAAACTCACTTACAGTTCCACCAGTTATAACATCCACCTGAGTAGAATCAACTGGGTTTTGTGCTATCACAGCTATCACTGCAACAAGCAACATAATAACAAATATAAAACATTTTTTCATTACTCTGTTAATTTTATAACCCACATATCAAACGTTAATTTTGGATTCAAAATATATTTCCAAGGAATTAAACAGCCCCCATCAGAACCCCAATTTCTTCCCCAACTATTCAAATCAAACACACCGCCTGGTTCATAATCCATTCCAAGTTTACAATGTCCCCCCACCACATCTTCCCAACATGTATTAGGATATGGCACATTACCTGTTTTAGCAACTTTATCACTCATAAAAGATTCATAAAGTATCTGTCCATATATCAAAGCAAATCCATTATGAATGGCATCCATAATAGCTTCTTTTGTAATAGGATAAATTCTGTAATATTCAATAGCTTGATGTTGCTCCCCCTCTATATACGCTTTTTGAGAAGGTTTTACTGCAAATTTGTTAGGATCAGACGGCCATGTTGTTTCTTTACAGAGACCATATTTTGCTATTGCTTTTATTAAATCTCTGATACTTGCTCCACAATCCTCATTTTTACTATCTTCTGGTCTGGCATTATAATAAGGAAATATTCTTGAAGGTTCAAAAACGGACTGATTATTTCGGATCAATGCTTGAACGAATCCGGCGGCACCTCCATGTCCTGTGCAAGAACCTATTCCATCTTGATCCCAACGAAAAGGAAAATTTATGAAATTCCTCCTTTCTGTGCTTTCAGGATACACATCTGCTTTTAATCTTCTTACATATATTCTGTCTCTTATGTCAAATGTATCCTTTACAAGACCAAAGTTTCTTGTCTTCACTGGTTTCTTTCTCAAAATATATCTGCGAATAAATCGCCAAACTGCTACAAAATTTATTTTGAATATTGGTTTCATATTATATTAATATAAATTTTCTCTCCTGCTGTCTGATATGCTTTGAGCATAGCTGTTAGTTTCTTCTCATAATATGCACTATTAGACAATTTACCTTTAACATTATTTATCCCAACAAGTACACATCCTGCCGTATCTTTCACAGTAGTCCCACGATGAATCCTTATACCAACAAAATGTTTTACATCAAGAATCAATGGCAAATCTCTTTTAAATTTAGGACTGTAAGAAACAACAACATTATATCTTCCATAAGGTATTGCTGTTTCACCCCAAATCTTTAATTCACCATAATCATCCAAATCACCATCTTTATTTAAATCTCTCACAGGATCTTCCAAAGTATTACAAAACCACCTATCACCAATAGATAAAATACCTATGGTATATGTAGTTTTACAAAACAATCTTTCCAAAAACAGATTTATCATCTCTTTTTCCAAAATAAAGGTCCAAGCTCTTTAAAAGCATAAAATACTAAGGTAGAAATACACACTACCATTATAATTATACCTAACAATTCACCTATGTTTCTCATTTGAATACAGCTTTTTCAAGTTTTTCAACACGATCCTCCAATGAAGAGACTTTATTTTTTAACTGTTTTAACAGTCCTTCTACCCGTTTTTGCCCATCTTCAAGATTCGACAATATCTTCCAAATAGGCGCAAGAGTATCCCCAAGCTCTTTTGCAACTTTTACAGCAACACTTTCACAGAATTTTTCATTAAATTCTTCCATAAAAGCTTCATTGCTCAATTCCTGTAAACGTATCAAATATTGCAGATCGTAAATATTCAAAGACATATTAGCTCTATTCTCTGCCGTCATTGGTACTCTGTTTACTTCATTTTGAATATCCAATTCACTCATTTTCTTTTTTGCAGTCATTGTAATTTTCTTATTTTTATTTTAAAATCAATAGTATCCAACATCATTTTAATTGCAATGGAATCATCCACGAACTGTTTCCGGGCTTTTTTTTTAACTCAAACTCAATACCTTCCATATATTGTAAAAAATCATCCTTTGTAAGACTTTCATCGTTACGAAGATATTGAACATAACTGCTTCGTAAAGCATTTAATCCTTTTCTAATATCATTCATTTTTTCTTCCATCCTGAAATTATAATAATAAATACTATCAACAAATATCTTCCAATCAGTACGTCTTACCATATTTTCCTTTATTTCATAAATCTCCTGAGCAGTAAAATTATCTCTATCTTCTGCTTTCTGGAAACTTATTGCAACTCTCCAAATGACAGTGACAACACCTACAACTGTCATAAAATAACCGATATATTTTATAATTGTGTTAATCATTGTCTTTTAAATAAAACTATAGCACTATTTTCATAATTTTTATCATATTGCTATTATAACTGTTATGCTCTTAATTATTAACGTTGCTACTGCACCACCCCAACAAGTAAAATAAATATCTTTCCATTCAAATATACCTCGTCTCATCCATTTATCCCAGATAAATTCTTTAGCAAATGCGGCTATCAGAGCAGGAATGAAAACAATCAGTCCTTGTATAAAAATTCCTGTTATCCCTGAGATAAGAAAGCCTGCAATTAAATGATATAAATAATCTTTTCTCATAATTGTTTATAATTGTTTCCATCCTGCCGGATATTCATCTGGTGACCATACATTGGCATCGATCAGACTTTCATACACAGGATCATCTATTGTGGGATAATGTACTTTATCCCCTTTTTTATATGCGTCATGTGCGCCAGTCGGTCTCACCCATACTGGTATGCCTTCAACAACTTCTTTCCATAATGCACTTGTAATATCTGGCGTCCAGGATGCGAGTGTCATGTGAGCCTGGATGCATTCGTATTTTTTGCCGTTATATATTCGCACCCAGCCAACCTCAACCTTCTCACCTTCAATCCATTCCAGTTCGCCGGTATTTTCACGATAAAACGAGAATAATGCCGGAGTTTGTTCGGGAGAATATATTGTTCTCTCATGCGTCTGGATGCAGTATATAACCTTATCGTTATATCTATAAAACGAGCCAGATGTAATCAATCCACTGTCAGGTAATGGTTCATAATTTGAAGCATCCATAGTAGAGAGATTGTCATGTATCACGGCTGGCTGCAACGTCTCAACTCTCGCACTATCAAAATACCCAGTCCATAGATCACCGCTGATGCTGTCGGTAATCTCAATAATTTGATAATTTAGTCTTACATCCATATCTATGCTGTTATAACAGTTACATTTTTGCTTATCAATGTTGCCACTGCATCATCCGATGCAGATGTTCGTGGAGCATTGGGTGACGGCAGTTCAACTCTTTTGCTTATTCCATCCCACGTAGCATTAGCAAGATCAATAAGTACATTATCTACTTCCGTACTGTCAAGCCCG